>CAMOMF010000217.1 GCA_946619625.1 uncultured Bacteroidales bacterium | reverse complement strand
ATTAGGGCGCAATTAACAACAAAAGGCAAGGAACGAAGAACAAGGAGCAAGGAACAAAGAAGAAAGAGCAAGGAGCAGAGGGAAAAGATTCAGTCCTTGCGGACTGTTACCCTAATGGTATTAGGGCGCAATTAACAAAAAAAGGCAAGGAACGAAGAACAAGGAGCAAAGAACAAAGAACAAAGAAGAAAGAGCAAGGAGCAGAGGGGGAAGATTCAGTCCTTGCGGACTGTTACCCTAATGGTATTAGGGCGCAATTAACAACAAAAGGCAAGGACGAAGAACAAGGAACAAGGAGAGGAGAGATAGGGACGGTGGAATGAGTGAGGACAGAAAGAAAGAGGAACTGAATAGAGTGAGGGATGGAATAGAGAGAGGGACGGAATAAGTGAGGTGCAAGGTATGGAGGGGTAGAATAGGGAAAAGACGGATTGTGAAGAGTTGATTAGCCGTGTGGAGTGTCGATGTGCGGTGAAGTGTTGATGGACGGAGAGAATTTAGGAGAGAATTTAGATGTATCAGATGATAGATGGTGAAGTGTTGATAGGTAGATGGTGAAGTGTTGATAGGTTGTGAATTACTAATTTAATTACTACTATATGAAGAAATTTTTACTACTGTTGACGCTGAGCGTTATGGCTCTGTCAAATGTGTCTGCCGCGGTGACGTGGTATCTGAACGAGGACTTTGAGTCCGGTCAGATACCTGCGGGATGGACGCAGGAGGTGTTGTCCTCCAATGTAGCAAACTGGGCAATCGAGTCCACGAGTAGTACGGCTGCATCCGTTTCGGGCAACACGTCGGGCTACTACATGGGAATCGTTAACCAGACGGACTTTGACCAATTCTATGTTACCCGTCTGATTACCCCACCAATCAATTTTATGGCCTCTGCCAACTTGTATCAACCTCAGTTGGTTTTCCGCCATGCACAGCCTGCATACGGTAACGATTTTGATACGCTCAAGATTTATTACCGCTCGAATGCGAATGCCTCTTGGGCGTTGATGAAGGTGTATGACAGTTCGTCGGATGTATGGTCAGACGACACGCTTGCGCTGTTGGGTATCAATGGTGCGCGTGCATACCAATTGGCCTTTGAATACACGGACAATATGGGTCGTGGCGTGATGCTGGACGATGTGCGTATCCGCAACACGGCCTCCTGCCAACCAGCGACGGACATGATGTTGTCTGTTCCGGGTGCAGGCAGCGTAGTGCTTACGTGGACGGGTGACTTGTCCACCGACTCGTTTGAGGTGGTGGTGTCGAAGACCGCTATTGTGGATTGGACCAACTATACGGCAGTTTACCACGGCTATGCGACTGATTTCTCTCTGAACGTGACGGGGCTGGAACCCTCCAACACCTATTTCGCATATGTTCGCGCGCACTGCTACGACAGCGAGGAGGATTGGACGGACTGGGCATCCACCAGTTTCACTACGCGCGCTCAAGTCCGCGATTTCCCCTACTATGAGGTGTTCAGCAAGGACCTCCCAGATGGCTGGTCACGCGGTACCAACATGAGTGGAGTCAAGCCTGTTTTCAGCACAGGTGCATCCTACTCCATTGACTCAACGTATGCTTTGTCATTCAGTGGTATCAGTGCCGGCAAGTATGCTTATGCCGCATTGCCCGAACTGAACGTTGCTTCCTTGCAGAACGTGGAAGTGCGTTTCTGGGGATATGCTGCTAATAATATTCATGCACCCGGCAAATCCACCATTGCCAAACTGAACATCGGTGTCATGTCAGACCCCGAAGATTTCAATACGTTCGAGTTAGTTGACTCGGTCAAGATAGATGTGGCATACAAACATCAGCATTTTGCTGTGTCGTTCCGCAACTACAGCGGAAGTGGCAAGTACATCGCTTTCATGGCGTCGGATCCGAAATATACCAGCCATTTCTACATTGACAGGCTGGAAGTGCTGGAGCCGGCTGTTCTGACACCTGCGGATGTGCAAATAGCCAACGCAACGCCTGATGGGTTTGACGTGAAGGTGAACACACATGGTGCCGCCTCATGGAACCTGCGTGTTGCGCGCTCCGCAGACTACAAGCACCTGGGCGTCCTGCCCACTTCTTTCCTATATAGTCGTGACGGCATCAGCGGAACTTCGGTACATGTGAGTGGCAACTATGGTGATTCCATCGTGTCCGTGTATGTACAGGCGGTGAATGGTTCGAACGTGAGCGAATGGACTTTCCCCGTCACGCTGCGTATTCCTGCCCGTGCTACCCTGCCGCTGCATTATGCTTTCGAGCAGCAGGACGATTCCATCTTTATCCGCACGCTCGATCATGAGATACGTATGGCTAATTCAACCAAAGCGTATGCAGGATTGTATTTCCCATTGCTGGATTTCTCGACGTTCTACCCCTATATCACCTCCAAAACGACGAAGCCTGTTTACAGCAACAGTTCTCACCTTCGTCTGAGTGGTATTGACCGTTGGGTGACGTTGCCCTATATCGACTCGTTCGCAGGCATGACGCTTTCTTTCCGGCTTGCAGCAGCCTCAGCGGGCCAGTCCCGTGTAGCAGTCGGTGTCATGACGGACCCATACGACCTGTCCACCTTTACCCAACTGGGAGTGTTTGACGGTGGCGCAGCGGAATACGTCAAGTATGAAGTGGATATGGACTCCTACACAGGAACAGGACATTATATCGCCATTCGTGCAATCGCCCCAGCAGGCAAACTCACCAGTGGAGGCGGTTCCATCAACCATATAGATGATTTGCGCGTAGAGCCAACCAGTAACTGCCGTTTGGCTGTTAATCCTGCGGTACAACTTGGTGAGAGCGCGGCTGTGATTACTTGGGACGGTCGTGGCATGCAACAGTGGCAGGTGGTGTTATCGAAAGGACATGCCGACTCTGTTGTGAACACCATCTCCGTGAATGCGGCTTCTGTGACATTCAGCAATCTGGACAGCCAGACGCGATACTATTACCGCATTAACACCCTTTGCGGTAACGACACCATCTTAGCAGAGAACGTTTATTCGTTCTTTACGCCTTTCACGATGCCTTTCCTCGAATCTTTCAGCACAAGCAAACTGCCAACCGGCTGGGACAACTCGGAAGGGACGACCACTTCTGCGTCGTACAAATGGTCATCCAATACGAACGGGCAGTCGGGCAGATGTTTGCGTTTCAACTCGCTCAATAACGCATTAGGTAACACCAACACCTTAGCGTCTCCGCCAGTGCTCCTGCAGCGTGACGCGCAATTGAGTTTCCAATGGAAAAACGCTGCCGGTGGTGGCGCAGAGGTACTGATTTCTACGGATGGCGGAGCCACTCGTTCGGTACTGCTGGATTCACTGTCGCTGATGGGTATTACGGATTGGACGGAAATAGCGATAGACCTCAGGCCTTATACGGGTCAGTGTGCTATCTTCTATTTTGATGCGACCAGCAACAAGGGTACGGGTGATGCGTACATGTACCTGGACGAGGTCGTAATAGATGACCGTCCGTCATGTATTATTCCTTCCGGATTGAAAGTGCTGCAGGTTGGTTCCGGAACGGCTGATTTGGCGTGGACGGCAGGCGATAATGAGACACAGTGGCAGTACGTATGTATTCCCCAAACAGATACGCTCAATTGGGACAATGCTCCTATTGTCAGCGCACCGCAAGTGTCGCTTCGCGGACTGAACGGTATCACCACTTATGATTTCTATGTGCGCGCGTACTGCGGTGCGGAGGCGCAAAGTGAGTATCTTCGCACCTCCTTCACAACACCTTGTGGCACTATCACTGCGCCCTACAGCGAAAACTTCAATTCCATCACATCAGGTATTCCGGAGTGCTGGGACAATTCGCTTGGTACAACGACGACGGAGGAATACAAATGGTCAAGTTACGCTTCAGGGCAACAGGGTAAGTGCCTGCGCTTTAATTCCTACAGCAATAGTAGAGGCAAGACCAACCTCCTTGCTACTCCTGACATCTATATAGCCACCGGAACCAAACTGACGTTCTCCTGGAAGAACCCGACGGGTGGTGCGGGTGAAGTGCTCATCGCGCAGGCCGGTGATACAACCAACATGACCTCATTGCTCAGCACCGGCTTGACGGATGTGAGCGAATGGAGTACCCAGGAGATTAACCTCTCGTCCTACATCGGGCAGACGGTAACAATCTATTTCAAGGCAACCAGTAACTGGGGCTCTGGTGACGCATACCTCTATTTGGACAATTTCGCATTGCGAGTAGTGGATGTCAATTGTTTGGGTATCACGTCCCTGCGTGCCGGTGCAACATCTGCTACAGATGCATCCATTACGTGGAACGCCAGCGGAAACCAAGAAGTGGACATCGTGCTATCGACATCGCCGCAGTTCAGCGACTCAGTAGTATATACCGGGGTAACGGCTAATCCCTTCTTCTTGTCCGACCTCACCGGCAATACGACCTATTACGTGCGGGCTAAGCAGAGTTGTGATCCGGAGCATATTACGCTGGAGACCTCTTTCAAGACCCTCTGTAGTTCGAAGAGCATCGACCAACTGGGAGTGGTGGACTTCAACAGTTCTTCTGACCTCGACTGCTGGTCGTTGGGCGTTAGTCTGCCGGGCGAACGTGCAACCGATGCGCCGGCTATCTATCGTTCCAGTTCGTTAGGTAACTTCCTCTTCTTCAGGAAGAATGCCACCGAGAGCGATACCATCGGGTACGGAGATGGCTTGTATGCTATCATGCCGCTGTTGGACATTGACTCTATCAACCATTATGAAGTAGTGTTCAGGGCAAGCAAGACCTCGCAAGACCCGTCTTTGGTGGGCAGACTTGCTGTGGGCGTCATCACCGACCCGTCGGATTTCTCCACGTTCTCATCCGTACAGTTGCTCAACTTGGAATATGCCACTGACTCGACGCAGATGAAGAACTACACGGTTAGTTTCCACAATTACCTTGGCGACTACAACGATGACTTTGGTAAGTTCATCATGTTCTTTGCCCAGGGTGGTGACAGCGCGTTTGCCATCGCGTTGGACCACATCGAGGTACGGGATGTATCCTCTTGCCCGATGATTACGGAGGGAGTGATAACAAAGATTACCTCTACCTCTGCGGAGTATAGTTGGACAGCGACAGGCGCTGCATCCTACACTGTCTCTGTGTTCACGCAGCCCGGCGACCCCGATGTAATGGATCCGGTATTCACGCAGACAGTAACAACCGATAACGTGCTAATAACCGACTTGAACCCTGTCACCTACTATTATGCGTACGTACGCGCAAATTGTGGCGACGAGGTGTCGAACTGGTCGGCACACACACGTTTCCATACCGACTGCGGTCCGGTAGTACTGCCTTACCAGTCTGCTTTCAACTATGACGCAGGCGAAGGTCTTGAGTGTTGGTCGATAGGAAACAAGCAGAGTTCTGTTGCAGCGTATGTTCCTGTGATTAACGCAAGAAACCAACTTGCCTTGAATGCTTACTTGAACGTTGGCAGTTCTGCCACCTATGCAGATAGTGCGTATGCCATACTGCCTCAAATGGATTACGGCACGGAAGGCTTGCAGAATATCACCCTCAGTTTCAATGCTTACGCATACACCTCACCGTCAATGGATGATGCGTATTACAAGCATATCTTAGTAGGTGTTGTTGAGCGTGGAGAGGATATACGTTCGTTTGTTCCTGTTGAGGATATTGAGTTGGGTACTTCGGTCTCGGGTTCGCCCTATGACGTATCTTTTGACTCTTATAATGGTAGCGACGGGCGGATTGCTTTCTTGGTAGTGGTTAATCCTGATGTGACAGCTTACGGTTCGCAGACCTCACAGTACAGCAGTTGCTATGTGCAGGACATAAGAGTGGCACACACTCCTGCCTGTCCTGAAGTGTCGTGGATAGAAACCGAAGTGGGACGTAGAAGAATAGATGTGCAGTTGCATGCCAAGAACGGACAACATCCGCAGTATTATGAGTTTGTGTGGTCGCCCAACCAACTTACCGACCTGATGCTTGAGTCGGCAGAGAAGATTGTGATTGACAGCACAGGCACTTACACAATAAAGGGTCTCAACCGAGGCACAACCTACTATCTGTATGCACGTGCTTATTGCAACGAGGAAGACGGAGTAAGTGCTTGGCTGAGCAAGGCCGTCAGGACCAATAGACTGCAAGGGTGCGATGAAAAACGTATGGTAGGCGAAGGAAGCGAAAACAGCCAGTACCTGCCTACTTACTCATACTACAAGAATGTTGTTTCCGAGCAGATTTACACTCCTGCTGAGATTGGTGGTGCCACCACCATCAGTTCCGTGGCGTTCTATAATACGGGCAGCAGCAAGACGCGTACGGTGGATCTCTATGTGCTTCACACAAGGAAGGCATCGTTCACATCGAATACGGATTGGGTGAACGTCTCGCCTTCTGACCTGGTGTTCTCCGGCGAGGTGGAATTTGCCGCCGACGAGTGGACGACCCTCCCGTTCAATGAGGTGTTTGATTACAACGGAACAGACAACCTGCTGTTGGTAATGGATGACAACACAGGTAGTTGGTCGTCCGGCTTGAGTTGCCTTGCGTTCAGTGGTGCTTCCGACCAGGCAATATATGTCTATCGCGACCCATCAGATATCAACCCCTACGCAATGGGTTCGGAGTCCGGAAACCGTGCTTCTGTTAAAAACCAATTGCAGTTAGGTGTTTGCTATCAAGACGATCCATGTCCGGCGTTGGAAGACATTACCGTTGAACTGGTAGGCAACGGAACAGAGCAGGCGATTGTCCGTTGGGATAATTCAGGGGACGATTACATGGGTAGCAGCGATGTTATCCTCAGTACTTCACCAATCAGTTCGTTCACAGATGTCGTTCCGAGTTTTGCCAATGCTCCTGCCGACTCGATATTGTTGAGTGGCTTGAGCCCTGAGACAACATATTACGTCTATGTACGTGCCAACTGTAACGCCGATGGTGCCAATGAGGGTATTTCCGATTGGGCGGGCACCTCATTCACTACCCTTGCTACCTGTCCGGGCGTAGTGGACTTGTCGGGTGAACTGACGGATGCCAATGCACTGAGGGTGTCTTGGACAACGGCGTACGCAGAACAAGCCCTCTCGTTCGCGTATGTCTATAGCACCGACCAGATGGATGATACAGAATTGTCGGCGGCACAGAAACAGTATGTTAACAACGCTACTTCCTTTGAACTCAGCGGGCTTGAATACGACCGGGACTACTACATCTACGTAGCAAGCGTCTGCGATGACGAAACCTCTGCTTGGAGCCAGATAGTAGTGAAAACGGACGCTACTTGTGCTCCTGTGCGCAACCTCACCATCTCGCGCTTGCAACACAACTTGGTTGTCCTTACCTGGAACAAGAGTCTCTATGGCTCGGAGAGCAGTTGGGAGGCAGGTATTCTCGGCGAAGAAGAGAATGCGGTAGTAGTTAACAGTACCGATTCGCTTGTTTCGGCGATGCTGATAGGACTCAATCCTGCGACCACCTACACTGCTTATGTACGGGCTTTGTGTGATGGCGGACAGTCAAGCAGCAATGCCATTATCTCTTTCACTACCGAATCTGTAGCCGAAGGGTGTATTTTGATTGGCAATGAGGAAACCACCTCTGAGTCATACACCTTGCCGTTTGATAATTTCTATAAGAACGCATGGACGCAGACCATCTATAAAGCAGAGGAAATCGGTGGTCAAGGAACGATATTGTCTGTGAAGTATGATTGTACGAGTGTGCCGTCAGACGAGTTCAACCAGAGTGTCACAATCTACCTGGCACATACTTCCATGACACAGGCAACGAGTACAACCGCTTGGGTACCGCAGGCCAGCTTGGTACAGGTTTATTCCAATTCTAACTTTGTTCACCCATCTGTTACAGGGTGGGTAGAGATTCCATTGACGACACCTTTCGTTTACAATGGTACGGACAATCTGGCGGTTGTAATAAGTACAAGGTGTGCGGACTATTCAAGCGAGTTGAAGTATGCTTATACTACTGCAACCGATTCTGCGTCTCTGTACCGGAATAACGACTCCGACCAGTCTTATGCCTCCTATCCGGGTACGAGCACAGGTACACGTTCTACAGTCAAACCTAACGTGCAGTTCTGCTTTGCTTCTGGCGGGTGTAAGGCCGTCACTGACCTACAGGTGTCGGATGTGACTATGACTACTGCTAATATCGCGTGGGAGCCGATGGGTAGTGAGAGACAATGGGAAGTGTTCCTTTCGACAGAAGAGTTAAAGGACCTCACCACTATCACGCCTACTACAGTGAACCATTATCAACAAGCAGTCGGCGACCTTTCGCCGGATACCGATTATTGGTATTACGTGCGTGCTGCTTGCGGTGGTGAATGGTCGGTTGTGCATTTCATTACAGTGTCGGAATGTCCGGCTCCTGTAGAACTGACTATCGAGGCAGTCACGGAACAAAGTGCTGCACTTTCCTGGACGGATTTTGCTGATGCCGGAAAATCCTATACGGTGATTTATGGTGAAGCCGAAACGTTCGATATGGCGAATGCATCTACCTATCAGAGCACAATGGTGAATGTGCAGCAAGTCTCACTCAGCGGCCTTGTTCCGAACACCGAATACAGTGTTGCTGTAGCGGCCAACTGTGATACGAAAGTAAGCCGTTTCAGTGAGGTGCTCAACTTCCATACGGATTGTGCGGCAGTGACACTGTTCCCGTGGAATGAGAACTTCGATGCATATGAAAGCGGACTCTTCCAAGCGAGCTGCTGGGACAACGAACATATCTCGGGTTCCGGGACATCCCTGTTCAGCATCAATGCTACAAGCATAGGCGGAAACGCTACGCATACGCTCTATCTGCCCGATATGGCATCCGGAACCGTTACCCGTCTGAGTCTTCCGTATGTGGATGTACCGGATACCAATTATGAGTTTGCGCTGGATATCTATCGCAACACCTCTTCCTATCCGTTGGAAGGTATTCGCGTCTTTGCTGCATACGATGACGGTGAACAGGAGCTGGCGTTCATTCCCCGCTGTTATGCTGTGGGCAACAACGTCATCCCTGTAGAGTCGGCAAGCGGTTGGTACAACTATGAGCTGCCCCTGCCCAAGTCGGGCAAATGCCGCATTATTCTGCAAGGAGAGAGCCGCTTTGGCAGTGCCACCCATATGGACAACCTCGTCCTGCGGAAAACACCGACCTGCGCCCGCATTAGTGATGTGACGGTTTCCGGTATTGGTGATACGTATGCGAATGTCTCTTGGACGCAAGGTGGTACGGAGACTCAATGGCAGTATATATGTGTTCCATCCGATGCCGTTGTGGATTGGACGAACGCTACGGTTGTGAATGCTACCACCGTTAATATCACCGGCTTGCAGCCTTCTACATTGTATAATGTTTACGTGCGTTCCTATTGTGGGGCGGATGAGTATGGAATAGAACTTGGTGCCAGCTTCGCAACCGAATGTGGTGCTATCACCACTTTGCCGTGGCGGGAGAACTTTAATAACCTGTCGAACGGTGAGATTCCTTTGTGCTGGGACAACACCGAGGGTACTTCGACGGCTGCTTATGGTTGGGCTTGTTATCCAGGTACTTCCTATGGTGACTACGATGGCACCGGCCCCGATGGCACCCTTTGTGTATCGTTCGACTCATACTACAATCCCAATGGCAATACCAACGTACTTGTTACCCCGCCTGTTCTATTGTCGGATCCGGCAAAACTGAAGTTCGATTGGAAGAATCCGACAGGCGGTGATGCACAAGTGCTGATTGCCGAGGTGGGCGACACCGCACGGACTGTCCTGATTACCCCGGCCCAGTTGGCACTCAAAGCCGAATGGACGGCTATGGAGGCAGACTTGTCGGATTATGAAGGCAAGACGGTGAAGATTTATTTCCATAGTACCAGTAACTTTGGTTCTTCCGGTGCTTATCACTATCTTGACAATGTGGAAATACTTGTTTTGGATCCCAACTGTGGTGGGGTGAAGAACGTGAGTGTATCGGATATCTCAGTATCTTCGGCTACTATCCATTGGGCTTACGTAAGGGGCAACAGCAATGCCCAAGTGCAGGTAGCAACAGACGGCTCTTTCGTGAATATTCTTGATTCTGCCACGTTAGTCAATGCGGACTCGTATGCCCTGAAGGGACTGCAAAGGGCATCCACCTATTACGTGCGTGTCCGGCAAATCTGTGATGACGACCAGTTCTCGGATTGGACGGCTGTGCTTTCTTTCTCAACACCGGCTTATGGTCTTCCGTATATACCTGCCTTCAGCGCCACTAAGCCCGATGATTGGAAGTTCTCCAATACAGCGGCTGCGTCTGTTTTCGGCGGTGCTGCAATGGATACTGTTGCGATGGGAACCGGCTCATCGACCACTTCTTGGAACAGAGTGGCACCCGACAGCCTTATTAATTCCTACCACTTCAAGGGTAATATCTATGGTAGCAGTTGGCACTATTGGGCTGTTTCGCCCTCTATAGACATGTCCGATGCGGTTGGAGAGGGTATACTCTTGTCTGTCGATGCCGGTATGATTCCGTATAGCAGTTCATCTACAGCTACTTACACCGGTACAGACGACCGTTTCTTGGTTGCCGTTTCTACCGATGGTGGTGCTTCCTGGGAGGCAGCAGATGTGGTAGCCGAATGGAATAACTCCGGTACAGGAGACTACGTTTATAATGAAGTGCCCACTACGGCGCAGACCTATCGTATCAATATGTCGGACTATGCAGGTCAGTCAGTCTGCCTCGGTTTCTACGGTGAATCGACTGTTTCGAATGCCGACAATTGGTTCCACTTCGGTAATATCCGTCTGGAAACGGTGGAAACAATCCATTACGTGGACACCATCTGCTACGGATATAGTTTCAATAAGAATGGCTTCCGTTTCGACTACGATGAACTGGAGATAGGTCTCAATACGTTCTCTCGCTACGAGCAGAACGCTACCGGTGAGATGCAGATTACTATCCAGCAGATACTCGTCAATGCTGCGGCAGATAACGATATCTACGTGGACTTGTGTCAGGACGAGCACTACAACGGATATGGCTTCGACTTTACTGCCGACCAGTCCCGTACGTATCGTCACCGTGTTCGCAGCGGCAGCGTCTTCGGTTGCGACAGTACGGTTTATCTGCATGTGAACGTGCTGCCTGTCCTTCGCGGTGAGGAGCATGTTGGCACCAACGACGATTCCTATACCTGGAATGGCAGAACGTTCTATCAGTCAACGGTAGCCTTCGACACCACGTCGTCGGTGATAACCGGCTGTGACTCGATTACGACCCTGTACCTGACGTTCTGTGGTCAAGGTGAGTACAACTACCACGCTGCTTTCTGTGCCGGCAGTTCGTACACGGATGAGTTCTTCCAGAACTTGACTGCTCCGGGCGAGTACGACAACACTATTACGGACGAGATAGGCTGCGTAACCAGCGCACACGTTATCCTTCACCAGATAGCGCCGGGTGCAGAGTTCGTGGATACGGTACTTGTGAAAGACCTGCCATACGTGCTCAACAACGATACGCTCTGTCCCGTTACGGACAAGGCGGGATTCGTTTACCACGGTATCAAGAACTTCGGTTGCGGTATGGTGAATGTGACCATCGTAGTGTCCGACGGTTCTGCCCTCAGCAACATCAAGGGTGGTTCACTTGCCGTTGCACCTAACCCCGTATCTGTAGGCGAAGAGGTACAAATCCTCACGGCACTTGATTTTGGCAACGACTATGAATGCCGCGTATATGACGCAGTAGGCAAACTCGTTTACCAATCGAAGGCTCGGACGAACACCTTACCGGGCATGCCTTCAGCAGGTGCATACACTATCCGCATCACCTCCGGCAACGCTATCTACCAGGCTAAACTGATAGTCAAGTAACATTGCTTGTCAGATATAATCAAGAGAGGCTTCCGTTCGGGGAGCCTCTTTTGTATTAAGGAACGTGGTATGAAGATGTATGCAAAGGGGGGTGAAGTGGGGATGGAGAAGGTATGGAGGGGTTCTCACCAGGTAGCGATAAATGTGTTCACTGTAGAGATGGTGGATTCTGTGATGTAGGCGCATTGGTACTTGGGGTGTAGCGGCATCACTTTTTACAGTACATTGGTTCTTTTTTGTGCAAAATGTTGCAAAAATATGCCCTTTCTTTAGCAAAAACGCACTTTTTTCAAAAAAAAGTAGCAAAATGTTTGGTTAACTCAAAAAAAAGTGTTAATTTTGCACCCGAATTCGCGCTTTCATTCTTTCACGAGGGAGAAAGTGTGGGATGTTGGCATATATCACACTCTGAAGTAGGTGACAGCACAGTATAAATTAAAACATATACGCTTATGAAAAAAACTTTACTTTTAACCATGCTCTTGGCATTACTATTGCCATGGGCTATTAATGCGGAAGAACTGACCGTGTACGACGGAGCAGCGACCAGTTCGTATATTCCATTCTACGGAATGTATGCTGACACACAGGGAGCTGCCT
>CAMOMF010000216.1 GCA_946619625.1 uncultured Bacteroidales bacterium | reverse complement strand
TGAAAGCGCGTTTAGCGGAGGTAGAGCAACAATTGGAGAATGAGGATTAATGGCAGAATTAATCAATTATAAAGGAGTAGAGATCCGTCAGGCAGACCAGATTGTGCTGCATGACGTGAACCTACAGGTACAGAGCGGCGAGATGATTTATCTGCTGGGCAAAGTAGGCAGCGGTAAGTCATCGTTGATGAAAACTATATACGGAGCCTTGCCGGTGACATCCGGCGAAGCGCAAGTGCTGGAGTATGACATGACAAAAATCCGCCGCCGCAAACTGCCTTACCTGCGCAGGCGGTTAGGTATTATTTTCCAGGATTATAAACTGCTGACGGACCGGTCTGTGGAAGAGAACCTGCTTTTCGTCCTCCGCGCAACGGGGTGGAAAGACAAAACGCTCATGAAAAATCATGTGCGGGAGGTGCTGGAGCAAGTAGGAATGGAGACCAAGGCTTACAAGAAGCCTTATGAACTTTCAGGAGGAGAACAGCAGCGTGTCGTGATAGCTCGAGCATTGCTTAATTCTCCGGAAATGATCCTCGCCGACGAACCGACAGGAAACCTCGATACGGAAACCGGCCGTGAGATCATGGATCTGCTTTATTCTATCTCGCAGGCGGGTATTACGGTGCTGATGTCCACGCACAACCCTCATTGGCCGGAGTCGTATCCGGGCAGGAAACTGTTTTTCGATAACGGGGTGATAAAGGAATGACTCTTCCCATCTATTTGGTAGGATATATCGGTGCCGGCAAGACGACTGCCGGACGGCTGCTGGCAGAGAAACTCGGCTGGCATTTTGTCGATCTGGACGATGCGTTCAAGGAGATACACGGGCTCTCAACGGCAGATTATATCCGGACATTCGGAATAGAGGAATTCCGCAAGAAAGAGAAATATGTAGTTGAGGATTTGGCAGACCAAATACCATTTGACAACATCATCTATGCTACCGGAGGCGGCTATCCGTGCTGGGAGGACAATATGGAGTGCCTGAAGGAGTTGGGCACCAGTTTCTACTTGCGATGGAAACCGGAACAACTCACCAAGCGGCTGTTCCTTTCCGGCATTGAACACCGTCCCGTTGCCAAAGACGGCATGATGGCAGCAGAAGGTAGCAGTGAGGAGGAAAAAATGCTACACTTTGTCCAACAACATCTGGCAGACAGAGTCGCATACTACAAACAGGCGCATTTTATTATTGATGCCCCCGACCAACTGCATGAATCCAACGATGAAGTAATGGCGGAACAAATATACCGGATTATTTCTCAACATTAGCCCACGGGGTACGCAGGACTCCGTGCATGCGAAAAAAACTTAGGTACGCAGGTCTCCGTGCCTGCAAAAAAAGACCTGCCTGCGGGAACGTAATAAAAATTTACTATTTCAAATATATAGAACACTATGACAATAAACGAAATTCAAGACGAGATAATAGAAGAGTTTTCCGGTTTTGACGACTGGATGGACCGCTATTCACTGCTGATTGACTTGGGAAACGAATTGCCGGAAATGCCAGCAGACATCAAGACCGACCGGAACCTGATAGACGGTTGTCAGTCCAAAGTGTGGATTGACGCCCGCGTTGAAGACGGCAAGATTATGCTGCAAGGCGACTCGGATGCCATACTGGTGAAAGGCATTGTTGCTCTGTTGTTAAAAGTGCTCTCGGGTCATACTCCGCAGGAAATATTGGATGCCGACCTGTATTTTATCGGTCAGACCGGCTTGCAGGAACACCTGTCGCCTACGCGCAGCAACGGTCTGTTGGCAATGGTGAAACAGATAAAGATGTACGCCCTTGCTTTCCAAGCAAAAGGGATATAGTATTATCCCTACTCCTCAAACTGATTTTCTTTGTTGCAGGTCATAGACAAATAGTCCATGTCACATTCCCGTTACATATTTTTCACTGTCCTTTTGGCACTACTCTGTTCCGGCTGCAAAAAACAAACCGCCTCCCCATCCATGGAAAGAGAGAATGTTTGTGAGGACGGTCATTCCATGCCGGACGGAGAACAATTCTTCACCCATATTGACACAACGGCAGATTTGTATATCTACCATCCCCTATACAACTATATCGACTTGGTGTGCGCGGAAATGCCATCTCCCAATGACACAAATGTCATTTTCTGTGCAGCAGCCTCCTTTACCGGCAAACTACTCGACCATTTTGAGCACACCAACATCCTTGGACCGCACGTGAGTAGTGGTGTCCGCTATAATGGATACGATTACAATCAGAACTACGGGCTCTTCGCTGCCACCGAATCCACTTGGTTTTTTGCAACACTCCCCAACGACTCCCTGATTGATAGCGTGGCGGCACAAGGGGGAATGGCGTTCACTCAATATTGGGTGATTCGCGATAGCGTTATCTATATGCCACAAGTGCAAAAAAAGGACTGTAAAAACATCTATCGGGTCATTGCAGATTTGGATGGCAACTTGGCGATTGTGGAAAGCCGGCGCCCTGTTCCATACGCTGATTTCACTCGGTGGCTTCACACGCTTCCTATTCGCAACGCCCTTTACTTGGATATGGGTGCAGGATGGAACTATTCATTCTGTCGTGATCAAAACGACTCCATCCATATCATTCACCCTCATACACACAACTTTTGCACCAACTGGCTTACCTTTTACAAATCTAAAGTCCGAAACTGATATCTGAAATCCGAAACTAAAATCTATAGATATTTTTCCAACGGGAGTAATACCTTCATAAGAACACCATGAGAGGATCGTGAGGATGTGTCCGTTCGATACATTTTTCAGCGAAAAAGCAACCAAACAAGCCCAATTGGGGTTGTTTATACAATAAATGAGACACCGTAGGAGTGTCTCATTTACATTAACGGATAGATGGAATACGGCAGTAGCCCTGTCCACTTATTCTTCGGTCACTTTGCCATCGGCGAAGCGGAATTTTCTGCCGTTATAGTCCCTCACCCAAGTGGGGTTGTGCGTAGCGATGACGACGGTAGTTCCGGCTTGTTGGATAGCCTTGAGCAGTTCCATGATTTCCGCACCTGTCTGATTGTCGAGGTTTCCCGTGGGTTCATCAGCGAGCACGATAGAGGGTGAGTTGAGCAGGGCTCGCGCAATGACGATACGTTGCTGCTCGCCCCCGGAAAGTTGGTGCGGCATCTTGTATGCCTTGGTAGCCATCCCCACCTGCTCGAGCACATCCTGCACATGAGCGCGCATCATCTGTTTGTCGCGCCATCCTGTAGCCCGAAGTACGAACAGCAGGTTTTCCTCCACCGTGCGGTCAAACAAGAGTTGAAAATCCTGAAAGACGATTCCGATCTTTCGCCTCAGATAGGGTACTTGTTTGCGCTTGATAGCTGTCAGGTCGTAATCCAGTAAGTGTGCTTGCCCTGCGGCGATGGGTAACTCAGCGTAGAAAGTCTTCAACAGGGATGTTTTGCCGCTGCCTACCCTACCCAAGAGGTACACCCATTCGCCCTCGCCAATCTCGAAAGTGACGTCTCGCAGAACGGTTTGTTCATCTTGCCGGATTTCGACACCGGAATATTTAATCAATGTAGCCATATTGGAGTAGTTTAAACGCCCTACGGGCTGTTTGAAATGGTTCGAAGTGGTTTGAGTGCTACAATTGTTAATCAAGCAGCCTGTTTATTCAGCAGCGTCCAGTTCGGCAATCTTCGCCTCGATTTCGTCCAAACGCTTTTTGTTGGCTTCAATCTTTTGCTTCATGCTCTTGAGGAGACCTTCGGCTTTACCGGAGAAAAAGCCCATGTTGTTCTCCATGGTCTTGGTTTCCAACTGAATCGCCTCGTACATACGTACCAGTTTGCGGCGGTCAGAAGAAAGTTCCTCTTCCTTGCCTTTTTGTGCTTTGCGTTCTTCCTGACGTTTCAGATATGCCTCGTGATCTGCCTGGAAGGCTTTCTTTTTCTCCTCGAAGAAATGGTCGCAAGCGGCTGAGAACTGTTTCCATACATCCTCGCTGTACTTACGCGCAACGGGTCCGACTTGTTTCCACTGTTTCTGCAAAGCAATCAGTTTGTCGGTCGTTTCTTTCCAATCGGTGCTGTCCTTGAGTTCCTCTGCCTGGCGAAGAAGGTCTTTCTTCTGTTTCAGGTTGTTGTTCATCTCATCGCGCATGCTCTTATAGAAAGCAGTCTTGGCAGCAAAGAACTTGTCGGTAATAGCGCGGAAGTCGTCATAAACGGATTGGTTCTGTTTCTTGGGGGCGAATCCGATTGTTCTCCACTCCGCTTGAATCGCCTGAATCTGCGCGGTTGCCTCGTCCCACTGCTTATTGGACTTGAGTTCGTCGGTACTTATCTCGGCAGCGCGTGCGATGAGTTCTTCCTTCTTCTTGAGGTTTTCCTCCTCCTTGGCGTGTATTTTGTCGAAGTACTCCTGGTGTCGTTTGTTGATTACGGTGCTTGCATCCTTGAAGCGGTTCCAGAGTTCCTCCCTCAGTTCGCGTGCGACGGGTCCGATGTTCGCCCATTCTTCGTGCAACTGTTGCAGTGTGCGGTTGGCGGCAACAATGTCGGGATTGTCTTTGAGGGCTTCCGCTTGCTCGCAAAGGGCGGTTTTTTCCTGCAGGTTTTTCTTGAAGTCATACTCACGGAGTTCATGGTTGATTTTCACCAGGTCATAGAACTGCTCGCCGTAGTGTTGGTATTCTTTCCACAAGGCGGCGACTTGTGGTGCCGGTACTTGTCCGATGGTTTTCCATTCCGCCTGCAGGTCGCGCATTTTCTGCAAATTGGCAGTAACATCCGCTGTTTCGGACTCTGCCAACTCTTTCATCTGTTCCAAAATATTCTGTTTGCGCAGTAAGTTTTGTTGTTGCTCTGCCTCTCTGGCAGCATTTGCCTCGGCGCGGCGCTGCTTGTAAATGGCGATTAACTGACGGAAATCCTGTTCCATCTCATCTACTACAGGTTTGTATTCCTCCATATTCTCCCCCATTTCTTCGGCTTTCTTTTTGGCAGCCTCCAATTCTTGGTGGTAGATACGATAGAACTGATTTTTCAAATCCTCTACTTGGTCTTTTACTTCGTTAACATCTTTGCCGAGCAGCACTTTCAACTGCTCCATGAGCTCCTGTTTTTCCATAACAATATAAGTTTATTTACGAATTTGGGTGCAAAGATACACTTTTTTTTGCATATGTCCAAATTTTTTTGTAACTTTGCAGCGTTTTTTTTGCAATATGGAAGATTGGACGACAGAAATACGACCAAAAACGCATCTTTTAGATGTCGATTTTCGCGAAATATGGCGATATCGTGATTTGTGTGTGCTGTTCGTGAAGCGTAACATCATCACTCAGTACAAACAGACCATATTGGGTCCGTTGTGGTTTTTGGTGCAGCCCATCCTGACGACGTTCATGTACATGGTGGTTTTTGGTGGTATAGCGAAGATCAGTACGGACAATCTGCCGCAACCCCTATTCTATCTGTCGGGAATATGCCTGTGGCAGTATTTTGCGGAGTGTTTGAACAAAACGAGTAACACGTTTGTTGACAACGCAGGTATTTTTGGGAAGATTTATTTTCCGCGCCTGATTGTGCCATTGGCGAATGTGCTGAGTAATTTGGTTCGATTTGGTATTCAGTTGGGGTTGTTCTTTGTAGTTTATGCGGGATATGTAGTGTTTACCGATGTTGTGATATCGCCCAACCTGTATGCGCTACTGCTGCCGGTGCTGGTGTTTCTCCTTGGAGGGCTGGCATTGGGTTTGGGAATATTGTTTTCCTCGATGACTACTAAGTACCGTGATTTGCAGATGTTGCTCAGTTTTCTGGTCAGTTTGTGGATGTACGCGACACCTGTTATCTACCCGCTTTCTACTATCACCAATGCCAAACTACGCCTTGTCATGCAACTCAATCCGATTACGGGGATAGTGGAGTTCTTCAAATACGGGATGTTGGGCGTAGGATGTCATGAGTGGTGGATGTTGTTGTACAGTTTCGTGGTGATGTGCGTACTGCTGGCGACAGGAATCATCGTGTTCAACAAAGTGCAGCGTTCATTTATGGATACGGTGTGAAGGAGGAGGGGGGAAGTGTAGACAAATGTATTTAGGAGTAGAGGAGTGTAGGAGTGTAGCGCCCTGCGGGTTAGTGTAGGAGACTACGAATTAAAATTAAATTAAGGAGTAATGATATTATATCCAAATGCAAAAATAAATTTGGGGCTCAACATTGTAGGCAAGCGGGCGGACGGCTACCACGACCTTGAGACGGTATTTGTGCCCGTGCGTGCACTGCATGACCGACTGGAACTGAGTCTTTCAGAAGAGTCTGTACCCTACTGTTTTGAGCAGGAGGGTATTGCAGTGGATTGCGCGAATGAAGACAATCTGGTGGTGCGCGCCTACCTTCGTATGTGCGAATTGTTTCCACAAGTAAAGAACGTACATATCCGGTTCTGCAAGCAGATACCTTTTGGTGCGGGGTTGGGAGGCGGTTCTTCGGACGCAGCACATGTGGTGAAGGGAGTGAATGCGTTGTTCGGGTTGGGCCTGACTGCTTCGGAAATGGAGCAAATAGTGTCGCCACTGGGTGCAGACTGCGCATTCTTTGTACAGAACAAGCCCCTGTTTGCAGAAGGGATTGGCGATATTTTCTCCGCTGTTCCGGATACCTTGGTGGAACAACTGGAGGGCAAGTGGTTGCTGCTCGTCAAGCCCGAGTGCGCCGTTTCTACGCGCGCGGCGTATAAAGGTGTGGTGGTTAGACATCCAGATGTTCCTCTGCGCAAAGCGCTGCAGTTGCCCATCGAACAATGGCAAACATACGTAATCAATGATTTTGAGCAGTCGGTGTTTCCGCAGTTTCCGGCAATTGCATCAGCCAAGGAACAACTGTTAGCGGCAGGAGCGGTATATGCTGCCATGTCCGGTTCCGGGGCAACCGTATTTGGTATTTTTCGGGAGAGACCGGAGTGGAAGCCTGAAGAAACATTCTATCATTTAGAACAAATGAAATTTTAACTAAAATACAATGAAAAAAAATTATTTACTTTTAATAGCAGGTTGTATGGTTTCGCTGAATATGCTGGGTGTACCTGCTAACCCCAAATGGCTTCAGCAACTGAAAGAAGAGGGTGATTATGCCAAATTGGAGCAAGTAATGCATCGTAGCGAGCGCAAAGCCAATCTGCGCCATGCCGCAAGGGAGATGGGCGCTTCCGGCTTTGCAGCGACTCCGAGCCCACTGAATTTGGCTCCGAAAGGACTGATTATTTTGGTTAACTTCAGCGACCTATCGTGGACGACGGCAGACCATGCCGAAATGGATAGTATGATTAACGGTCAGAACTACACCAGGAACTATAGTTACACGTATTATGGCCAGCGGTATAATGTACGTGCAAGCGGGAGTGCCAAGAAGTATTTCCATGACGTGTCAGCCGGTCAGTATAACCCCGAGTTCATGGTAGTGGGTCCTGTTACCATATCGCGCCCATATTCATACTATGGTCAGAATGATTCGGGTGGCGAAGACATGCATCCAGAGGAAATGATTGTAGAAGCGTGCCGTCTTGCCGATTCGCAGGGTGTGGATTTCACCCAGTTTGACCATAATGGTGACGGTGACATTGACTTTGTGTACGTATTCTACGCGGGAGCACAGGAATCAGACGGATCGGGTGACGACTATATCTGGCCTCACAGTTATGCATTGGAGGACTACTACTACCTGAGCACCCGTCAAGGCGGATTGGGAAATAGTGCCGTTACGCTGGACGGTAAGCGTCTGAACAAATATGCCTGTTCGGGAGAGATTGAGTCGTACTCGGGCCAACATGACGGTATCGGTACGTTTTGCCATGAGTTCAGCCACGTGTTAGGTTTGCCTGACCACTATGCCACCGACTATTCCACGCAAAAAACTCTGGGTCAGTGGGACATACTGGATGCGGGTCCATACAACAACGAGGGCAACACGCCTCCGCACTACTCTGCATATGAACAGTTCTTTATGGGCTGGCTGACCCCTACGGTTCTCAGCGATACGGGGACCTACCAACTGCGACCACTGGAAGAAGAGCGTCAGGCATATTTGATTTGTGCCGGCGGGACGCACAACCTGATTGGCAACGACCCTAATCCCTCTACGTTCTACATCCTGGAGAATCGTCAACAGACAGGTTGGGACACTTACTTGCCTGGTCATGGACTGATGATTACCAAGATTCAATACGATTACAACAAATGGCTCAACAACGAGGTGAATAACACAGCGTCTGCGATGGGTGTGGACCTGATAGAGGCTGACGGTCTGGCTCCGGTAGCCGATGAAATGAACCCTGACAACGGTTATTACGGCAAAGCAACGGACCTTTTCCCTGCAGGTGCCAACCAATACAACCGTATCAGCGGTTACCCCATCAGTAATATTCGTGAGGAGAATGGAATCGTCACTTTCACTATAGGTGGGAGCGGTTCGACCACAGGCAATTGCAGTGACTATGCATGGACAGCGTCCAAAAAATTGAGTGGTGGTGAGGAGCAGTTAGGCAACTACTCATGGACTATTACGGCTCCGTCCGGTACGTATTTCGGTTATGAAGGCTCGGGCAATGCGCGTGGGGCACAGTTCGGTTCGAAAAGCGCGCCTGTTCAGTCGCTTGTCATGTCCACCAATGAAGTTGCCAATTGTCTGATTTCTTCGGTGGTTATCAATGCAGCGCAGGCAAAGGACGGAGACAGCAGATTGAGCGTCTTCATCGGTAACACACAGATAGGTGCCACAGAGAGTCTGACTCAAGCGTCCGCCAACTACACTTTCACCAATAGTGCCAACCTAACGGGTGAGTTGCGGATAAGTATCAGTAACACGAAGAAAGCGGTGTATATCAAGTCCATTAACATCACGCAATCGGCATCCTCACAAACCGGATTGGAGCAAACGGAGGGTGTTAATCAAACGCAGAAAGTGTTGGAAAACGGACAGATTATCCTTATCCGCGACGGCGTACGATACGATATTCTCGGAAGACGAATGAACTGAAAGATTGAATAGCAAAATTGAACAGCCCTCCATACCAGGGGGCTGTTTTTTGTATATCACCTTATGTACGGTGTACTGCGGGAGGTATGGGAGGAATATAGGAGAAGTATAGGAGGTCCCCTCACCAGGTAGCGATAAAATAATCATATGGGGGGCGAGGTTCGAGATATCGAGATGGCGGGATTTGGAGAGATGGCGGGATGGTGAGTTTTTTTTGAAAAAAAAGTGTAGAAATATTTGCATATGTCAGAAAAAAGCAGTAACTTTGCAGTCGAATTGAACAGACGACGGTTATACATATTACTGTTGTGGTTGGTTATGGCTGTTTCAGCCGTTGCCGGACAGCGCCGTATATATGGGTACGTGGTTGATACAGACAATATCGGCATTGAGTTTGCCAATGTATATCTGCGGGGTAAGGGGACTGATATTATCACCGGCACCTCAACGAACAAGAACGGTTATTACGACCTGCTGTATCAAGAAGACGACTCGGTGACAATCGTCTTCTCAATGGTGGGTTATCAGACTATAGAACAGCGTTTACTACCCCAGCGCGATGTACTGAACATCAACGTGGAACTGCCCACCGATGCGGAGGCGTTGGAGGAGGTGGAGGTTCGCGGTATCAGGCGGCAATTGGACCAAATGGACAGGAT
>CAMOMF010000215.1 GCA_946619625.1 uncultured Bacteroidales bacterium | reverse complement strand
TTCCGGATCGGAACCCACGTTACCAATCAAAATCGCCTTGTTTACTGATGACATAATTTTTTCATAAAACTCTACAAAGTTACTGCTTTTTTTTTAATCTACCAAATATTTTTGCAAAAAAATACATTTTTTTCTAAAAACTCTTGCACATATCAAAAAAAAGTAGTAACTTTGCGGACTGAATGATACAAAAATGAGGAAACAATCAACTCAAAAAATATGAAGAAACTGCTAATTATTTTCGGCCTTGCAGCCCTTTCAATGGGTACGTTTGCACAAACAGAGGAGAACTACATTGTGCGTTGCATTGCATTCTACAATCTGGAGAACTTGTTCGACACGATTCATGACGAGGGTAAGAACGACTTTGAGTACCTGCCTGACGGTGGTAATCATTGGACGTCTCTGAAGTATGAGAACAAGTTGCACAAGATGGCTTATGCTATCTCGCAGTTCGGTTTGGACAAATCGCCATTGGGTGCTGTGTGCATTGGTGTTGCCGAGGTGGAGAATATCGGTTGCTTGCAGGACCTGGTAAAGCAGCCTGAGATAGCCGACCGCAACTATCAACCAATCCTATTAGAGGGACCTGATCGACGCGGTGTGGACGTTGGTTTCTTGTACAACCCGTCTTACTTCACTCCGGTAGGCAAACCTATCGGTTATGAACTGAAAGCGCACTATGCCGATGGTGGTGTAGTGAAGAGTCGTTTGCAGTTGTTGGTAAGCGGATACCTGAAAGATGACAAGGGAATCGTCCGCGACAAGATTCATATTATTGTTAATCACTGGCCTTCGCGCTATGGCGGAGAGGAGAGCAGCCGGGCTACCCGAGATACAGCAGCCATGCTCTGCAAGCATATTGCCGACTCGTTGTATATGAAAGACCCCGGAGCGAAGATTATCATCATGGGCGACCTAAACGATGACCCCTACAACCACTCCTGTGCCGATGTGCTGGGTGCACGCAAAGAGCGAGATGCTGTTGAGCCACAGGGCTTTTTCAATACTATGTGGAAGACGCTGGACCGTGGTATCGGCTCGTTGGCATACAATGGTTCGTGGGACCTGTTCGATCAAATCATTATTTCCGGTCCGCTCACGCACGCCGAGCGCTCGAAGGACAAGTGGAGTTATTGGCAGGCTGAAATCTTCAACAAACCGTTTCTGACCGTACAGGAAGGGAAGGACAAAGGCACTCCACTGCGTACGCACAAGGGCGGCGTTTGGCAGAATGGTTACTCCGACCACTACCCTACCATGATTTACCTGGTTAAACAGAAATAGTGCTACATCCAAAACTATCAACCACCAAACCAACAAACAATCAAACAAGGGAATATCCCTCGCTACAAGGTAAGTTGCTCATGCGCGATTACGGACTCAATGTGCAGCACATGGTAGAGTATGCCCTTACGATAGAAGACAAGGCGGAAAGAGAGCAGTGCGTAGAGAGTATCATCCGCACTATGCAGAGTCTGTTCCCCTACCTTCGCCAGGAAGAGTCCAAGCATGTTGTGTACGACCACTTGGCGATTATGTCTGGTTTCCGCCTCGATATTGATTGGCCTTATGGCATGCCGCATCCCGAAGAACTGCACCTGAATCCGGAACGCCTGCCCTATAGTTCGTCCCCCATACGTATGCGTCACTATGGGCGTATTATTCAGAATATGGTACAGGCATGTTTGGACGAAACCGATATCGAGCGACAGAACTATCTGATTAACCGATTGGCAAACAAACTGAAACAGCAATACTTGCTGTGGAACAAAGACCAAGTGGAGCCGGAGCGAATCATTGAGGATATCAGCCTGCTCTCAGACGGGAAACTGCGGTGTGATTTCGAGGATTTCCAGCTGATGCATGCATGGCAATTAGTGCCGAAAAAAACGCAACAACAGCATGATAACAAAAAGAAGAAAAAGAAAGGCTGAGAAATCAAGATAATACGAGGTGTGCGGATATTCCCGTACCGGACGGCGAACAAAAAGAGAGACTTTTCCGGTCTCTCTTTTCTTGTAAGTTTAACGAGGGTATGTATATAACCCTACACTACCCCAAAAAGGACGTTGCACTCCTGTTCAGAACCGTTCAGGCGTTTGCAGGAGGTCTTGCAGTTGGTCGTAAGCAATGGAGATCTCCGTTTCACCCAACGAGTAAGGGGCTATGTCGTAGGGGTTGAACACATAGACCAGACTGCTGTCGGTAAGGAAGAAATTGTCGTTGGGCAGAATCTCGTCCACATTGTAGCCATACCGCTTGAGGTCGTCTATTAGTTCGACATCCTCGTTCTGCGCCACCATATTGGAGAGCAGCAGTTCGGTAAGCGGCTCCTCGTAGCCCTCGACAAAAATATCCTCCTCATGCAACTGCTCGCCGGTGTTGAGGTCGTAGTTGTAGAAAATGCGGTAATTGCTGCCATGCGCACCTCCCATGAACACATATCGCTCCACGGCATAACTGAGGATGTAATTGTGCACGTCCATCACCATGGATGAGATAATCTGTTCTTCATTGAGGATGGCATCCAAAGCGGGGTCATTCTCCGCCCTTCTTTCCTCGGCAACCGGCAGGTTGTTCTGGCGATACTCAGTTTTGAGCATGGCTGTGAATGCTTCGATTGCCTGCTTGATGTCCATGTATTGGTATGCATCGCCGAAAATCTCGCTCTTGATATTCTGCTGTATCGGTTCAAGCAAATCATCATTGGGCACTTTCTCGGGAAACTCCACTGCAATGGCAATATGAAGGCTGTCCACTCTGCCGTCCATAAGAGGATAGTACTCCTCGTAGGTATAGTTCGTGGTGCGTACCACTTCATCGGATTTCTTGAGGTTACAACCCGCCAACAACAAAACAATCAATCCTAAAAATAAACTACGTTTCATAAATTATATATTTTCATTTTTATTGATTAACAACTTATTCCCACCGCATAACTCTTGCGGGCGAAATTCGGCTCACAATAGACGCCGGAAGCAACAGAATGAGCATGATTAGTGCCAGCGTCCCTACATTGAGCGCCACCCACGCCCCCACGTTCCAGGCAATAGGTACGTAACTGACGTAGTACGAGGTGGGATCCAAGGGTATAACCCGGAAGAAAAACTGCACAGCGCACAACAGCAAACCCAGTATATTGCCTATCAGCATGCCTTTACTTACCAAGAAGGCAGCCTGCACCAGAAAAATGCGCCTGACAAAGCCATTGGTGGCACCAAGCGACTTAAGCAGGCCGATAGTGGGAATATTCCCAAGAATGAGTATAATCAGTCCCGAGATGATATTCATGGCACTGACCGCCAACATCAGCACTATGATTACAACCACATTCATATCCAACAGGTTCAGCCATGCGAAGATAGTGGGATTAAGGTCCTCTATCGTCTGTGTGAAATACGCGTTCCCCTCATTGTCCATATGGTTGGCAGTAGCGAAATATACCTCGTCTGCCACCTCCTGCAGGCGATGGAAATCGGAGATTCGAATCTCCATGCCCGATGCTTGGTTGGCATCCCACCGGTTCAGTTGGCGGATGGCCTGCATGTCACCTATGACGAATAGGTCATCATAGTCGGAGAAATCGGTGTTGTAGATTCCGCAAACCGACACTTTTCGCACGCGCACCTCGTCCTCTACAAAATAACAATAGAACGTGCTGTCAATCCCAAGCCGCAGTTTCCTGCTCATTCGCCGGGACAGCAGCACTTCCTTGGGGTCTGCTGGCAGCCGTCCGTCACAAAGGTTACGCTCGAAAAAACGCATATCATCCGTCCCCTTCAGCACCATCCCCTGAAAAGCGTCCGAAGTCTTAATGATTCCCGGCTTCGTACAGAACGCCGAGACGCTTGCCACGCCACCCAACGCCCGCAGTTTGTCAAGCAAACTGTCCGTCACTAATATTGGCTGCATTTCGTAGGTGTTGTTGTTGTCGAAGTTCACCACCTGAATATGCCCGCCAAAACCTATCACTTTGTCGCGTATGGTCTGTTTGAATCCGAAGACAACGGTCAGTGTGACAATCATAACCGCCACACCTATGGCTATGCCGCCCACCGCCACCCGTACGGCTGGGCGGGATATACGGCGTCCGGCTCCCTCTTCGGAAAAATGCAGCCGACGGGCTATCTGTACTTCGGTTCTCATCAGAGGCGTTCATTTCGCGGTGCAAAGATACTGCTTTTTTTTGATATATGCAAGAAAAAAAAGCTTTTTCTGCAAAAATTGCACTTTTTCCACGTCTGCAGTGTTTACCATATGGGAAACTCTTTGTTCTTCCTTTCTATTTGAACTCTTTGTGCTTCCTTTCTATTTGTCATATTCTTCTTAAAATAATGCAATGTCGCTCTTCGTATGAATAGCCCTGCAGCAGCTTCTTATCTCGTAATAATGCAATATCGCTCTTCGTATGAATAGCCCTGCAGCAGCTTCTTACCTCGAAATAATGCAATATCGCTCTTCGTATGAATAGCCCTGCAGTAGCTTCTTATCTCGAAATAATGCAATATCGCTCTTCGTATGAATAGCCCTGCAGCAGCTTCTTATCTCGAAATAATGCAATATCACTCTTCGTATGAATAGCCCTGCAGCAGCTTGCTCCTTGTTCCTTATTCCTTGTTCTAAATTATTGCGTCCATTATGTCCTAATAGTATTAGGGCGACTACTCGCTGAGGAGATTTTCTCTCCTTGCGCTTTCCTACACTGCGCTATGGACGATAACTTCCCTCATAACTCATAATTTCTCTCCTTGTCCCCCTCTCCTTGGCAGAGGGCTGGGGTGAGGTTTCTTTATACCACCATGAGAGGATCATGAGAGGACCATGAGAAGGTCTCCGAAGGGTGAGCAAAATTTACCACTCTCCACCAAAAATGCACTTTGGACAAGATTACATATAACCATGTAATTATTAAATCCTTATATAACATCCTCCAAACCGCACCACCATACCCACAGCACCGCTTTTTGCTCACGGGGCTGTTCAAGCAACTCAATTTCACAAAAAAAAGAGTACAACACTGCGGGTGAAAAATCACCCTGCATGTGCTACACTCCATTTGGATTGAAATAAATCGAAGCAATCAAATTGCCTCTGCCTCTACTCAGAGCAGGCGTTGGGAAAACTTATTTCAGAATCACTTTACGTACAACCGTTTTTCCCTCTACTTTCGCGTAAAGTGTGTATGAGCCACGATTTTGCAGTTCGAACTGAGCAATCTTTCCTTGCTCTTTGTTCAGCAGTTTGCCATTACGCGTATAAAGACGCGCTTCAGTCATTTTGGGGGCTGACACCACCACTGTGTTTTCGCGGAACCGTACCTTGACAGAATCATTATTTTGACGAGTTGCGGCAACCGCTACACTTTGACTTGCAGACAATACACTCAGAATCGTAAACAGACTCAAAAATACCTTTTTCATTGTTATTTCTCCTTTCATTAATAGTTGGCCCGTCCTCTTTAACAGTTAAACTATTTACCGGCTCAACCGATTTTCGGGACATTGCCAAGAGTTAAACAATCTTTTTGTACCTCCGTTCCCACACTTGGGAACTTCTAACAGTACTAATACCTTATAAAAATGTAATCAAAACACTTTCCTTTTTTTGGAAAGCGCTGCAAAGATATAGCAAATTTTTCAATCATGCAAGAAAAAACGTCAAAAAAACGCACTTTTCTTAAAAAATAGCATATAAATCTTAACAAAAAGAACACAAAAAGATACAAAGCGGGGGTTATTACGCCCTTTCACAAGGCGAACACGAACCGTATTTTGCTATTTTAGAAATTACAAAATGAGCACTTTCTTTCGAACAACAGTACTCTCAACATAGATATTGAAAATATAGAACCCTGGGGCGAGAGTGACCGGAAAGGTGTACTGTGCGCCATATATAGCTCCTTGCGACACAAAAAAGCCGGACAGGGTATACATTCTACTGAACCAGCCATCAGCATAGCGGATAAACCGA
>CAMOMF010000214.1 GCA_946619625.1 uncultured Bacteroidales bacterium | reverse complement strand
CGAAGAAGTGAATACCGCCAAGAGCGAGGACGACTACCTCATTGCCGAGGCCCGTCGCGATGTGCAGCTGGACCGTATGCCGATAGGGCAGCGGATATACTTCGAGGACCTCTTCGGGCCCGATGTGGACGTGGAACTGAGCGAGCGAGGCATGGAGTTGCTGGCGCCGCTGGTGCAGTTCCTCAACGACAACCCCTCGATGAAGGTTACGATGAACCTTGTCAATGACCTGACGACAGAGTTCCGCAGAGTTTGTACCCATGGAGACTATATCCTGATTATCATTGTTATTAGGGATAGAGTGCACATAGTTGGGCATGGCGAGCGTCTGACACTCGGCAGTGGTGCTGGTGGCGGTGAACTGGCATGCCTGGATACCGTAGTTGAGTCCGAGCGTGCCGAGGTTGAGGAAAGGCGGGAGAATACCGTTTATACGGTCGTGGCAGAGGTAGTTGAGTTGCCGCTCCGCCACCATTGCCAAGCGCACAACGGCAATCTTGACTTTATCCTGCTCGAGGGAAATATAGTCGCCGTGGAAATTGCCCCCGTGGTAAACGTTATGCGTAACAGGATCGACGATGGGGTTGTCGCTGGCTGCACGGAGTTCATCCTCGATGATATGGCGGGCATTGGACAGGGTCTCATACACAGGTCCGAGGATTTGCGGCACACAGCGGAGGGAGTAGTACGCCTGCACTTTGTCCTTGAAGACGGTGACATCGCGGTGTCCCTCGTCGTACAACTTGTTCTCGCGGCGCTGCAGACGCTTGCTACCATGACTGAGCCGGCGCATCTCGGAGGCGATAAAAATCTGCCCTTCATGGCGACGGTACTCGTTGAGCGGTGCCGACATGAGGTCGTCGTAACTGGCGGCAATCTCGTTCATCCAGACGCCTGCGACAGTTGACCATCGGAGCAGTTGCTCTGCATCAAGTTGGTTGACCGAAGCAATGCCGGTCATGACACTGGTTCCGTTGGTGGCACTGAGTCCCTCGCGGATATGGATGCCGATGGGTTGTAACCCGCACTCCGCCAACACCTCTGCGGTGGGTCTCCACTGCCCTTGATAGTGCACTTTCCCTTCTCCGATGAGGCATAGCGCCACATGTGCCAGTTGCACCAAATCGCCGCTGGCACCCACACTGCCGTGCTTGGGGACGAAAGGATAGATGCCCTTGTTGACAAAGTCGATAAGCAGTTGGACTATCTCGGGGTGCACACCACTTTTCCCTTGCAGGAAAGAACCAATGCGCGCCAACATCACCGCCGCGACAAGATGGTCGTCCAAGGGGTCGCCCGCTCCGGTGGCATGCGAGCGGATGATATTGTACTGCAAAGCACGCAAGTGGTGGTCGTCCACACGCCACTGCGCCATCGGCCCGAAGCCGGTGTTGATACCATAAATAACTTTATCCTTGGAGAAAGATTCCAGAAAAGTGTAACTCTCGTTCAGTCGGGACAGAGCAGCCGCGTCCAATTGCAACTGCTCGCCCCGAAAGAGGGAGTCACGAATCAAGTCGATATCTATTTGGTCAACATTCTTCATTGTTCTTCATTAAGTGAGTGCAAAGTTACTACTTTTTTGCGAAATATGCAAGGTTTCGGGATATATTTTGCAAAAATTGCAGTCTTTTTAGCAAAAAAGGACTTCTTTCGCCAATATTACGGGCATACAAATCCCTCCCTACGAGCAATGCACTACAAATACACTATCACGAAAAAAGCCTGAAATTTGCATCTGCACCCCCAGATGACTTTTACGAGAGATGAGCGAGAGAAGGGCAAGGTGAAATTTTAGGGAAATTATAAAAAAAAATATGCTTTTTACTTGCATATTTCAAAAATAAGTTGTAACTTTGCACCCGATTTGGAGTATGGAGTATGCAAAGTGGGAAATAGAACCGCTGACTGCCGAGGAAGAGCAGTTGAGCAAAGAGTTGTCGGAGTCGCTGGCTATCAGTGATTTGTCGGCACGGATACTCATACGCCGCGGTCTGAACACGCCTGCATTGGCACGCAGTTTCATCCGCCCGCGGTTGGAAGAACTGCACGACCCTTTCCTGATGAAAGGAATGGCAGAGGCGGTGGACAGAATAGACCGTGCCATTGCCGCCAAGGAGCACATACTGATTTATGGTGACTACGACGTGGATGGCACGACGGCTGTATCGCTGATATACAAGTTCTTCCACCAGTTGTACGAGTATCTGGATTTCTACATTCCCAACCGGAACTTGGAGGGATACGGCATCTCTTTCCGGGGCATCGACTACGCCCATGAACACGGCTGCACGCTGATTATTGCACTTGACTGCGGAATCAAAGCGACCGACAAAGTGGAGTATGCGCGGAGCAAGGGGATTGACTTCATCATCTGCGACCACCATATGCCGGGCGAGGAACTGCCCAAAGCGGTTGCCGTACTGGACCCTCACCGCGAGGACGAGACCTATCCGTACCACGACCTGTGCGGTTGCGGCGTGGGGTTCAAGTTGGTACAGGCCTACGCCAAAAAGCACGAGATGGCATGGTACGACCTGCTGCCGTTGCTGGAACTGACCGCCATGAGTATCGCCTCCGACATTGTACCCGTGACCGGGGAGAACCGCATCCTGGCGTACTTCGGATTGCGGGAGATGAACAAGAAACCATCGGTGGGTCTGCAGAGCCTGATGAACATGGCGGGTATTCACCCCGGGCGGGTGACCATCAATGACTTGGTGTATAAAATTGGTCCGCGCCTGAACGCCTGCGGACGAATCAAGTCGGGCACAGAGGCAGTGCGTCTGCTCATCACCGAGGATGCCGACCTTGCCGCCCAACTGAGCGAGGCGGTGAATGACTACAACAAGTCGCGCCAGAACATGGACAAAACGACCTTCGACGAGGCACTGGCACAACTGGAAGCCGCCCCCGACAACATACAGAGACACACATCGGTGGTGTTCGCCAAGCATTGGCACAAAGGCGTTGTGGGCATCGTCGCCTCGCGCCTGACGGAACATTACTACCGCCCGACCATCGTGCTGACAGGTTCGGAGGGCGGACTAATCACCGGTTCCGCCCGTTCGGTGGGCGATTTTGACATCTACTCCGCCATTGACCACTGCCGGCACCTGCTCACCAACTTCGGCGGACATATGTTTGCCGCGGGGCTGACCATGAGCGAGGGAAATCTGCCTGCCTTCAAGCAGGAGTTTGAGTCGTACGTGGCGGCACATATCCTGCCCGAACAGCAACAGCCGGTCATCAAGGTGGAAGCGGAGATACGACTGAGCGACATCACGCCTCAGTTCTTCCGTATCCTGCAATGTCTGGAACCCTACGGACCCGGCAACCCGAGACCCGTGTTCGTCACGCGCAACATGATCAACTACCGCTATACCAAGCGCGTAGGAAAGATGGGCGAGCACCTGAAACTGGACGTCACCGACCAGACCGCCTACATCACCGGCATCGCTTTCGGCAAGGGCGATTTTGCCACTTATTTTCAGAACGGATATGCCGCCGATGTGTGCTACGAGTTGGAAGAGAACAACTTTGGCGGCGCTACCACTATCCAAATGCAGGTGCTGGATATAAAAAAGAAAGAGTAAAGCAGTGCCACAACAACAAGACTAAGAACAAACAAGATATATGTATTCAGAACGTGATCGTCAGAGCCCAATGCAACGTAGCGGGTATATAGAAGTGGTGTGCGGAAGTATGTTCTCCGGCAAAACGGAAGAACTGATCCGCCGCATGAAGCGTGCACAGTTTGCCAAACAACGCGTGGAAATCTTCAAGCCCGCCATCGACGTGCGGTACTCGGAGACCGAGGTGGTCTCGCACAACCGGAACGCCATCCCCTCCACGCCGGTGGACTCCTCCGCCAGTATCCTGCTGCTGGCAACAGATGTGGACGTGGTGGGTATTGACGAGGCGCAGTTCTTCGACATGGGCATCGTGGACGTATGCCGCGAGTTGGCAAGGCGAGGGATACGCGTCATTGTTGCCGGACTGGACATGGACTTCAAAGGCACGCCCTTCGGTCCCATGCCCTCACTGATGGCGATTGCCGACGATGTGTTCAAAGCACATGCCATCTGCGTACGATGCGGCAACCTTGCCACATTCTCACACCGTCTGGTCCGCTCCAGCAAACAAGTGCTACTCGGCGAGACGGAGAACTACGAGCCGCTCTGCCGCGAATGTTACCACAAAGCCCTTGAAGAACCCGCCGATTGAACCTTGCTGATATCATATTGCCACTCGCTGTTGAGGGAGTGTTCACCTATCTGCTTCCTGACGACAGCCCGTTTGTCCCCGATGCGGGGCAAAGGGTGGTGGTGCCGCTCGGCAAACAGAAAGAGGTGGTAGGCGTCATCCAACACATTCGCCGGTCGGCAGAAGGAGAGGATACAAGCAACTACCGTCCTGTTCTGCGGTTTCCCGAGACGTTTGCCATGGTGACGCCGGAACAGTTGGCACTTTGGCAGTGGTTGGCGCAGTACTACATGTGCACCATAGGGGAGGCCATGCGCACTGCCCTGCCTAATACCATGCGGGCGGACAGAACCTCCCGTCCGCGCAAACAGGTCGAAACAGATTTCTCCATACAACCGGCCCACCCTCTCAACGAGCAGCAGCAACGTGCCGAGAGGGAGATTTATGCGGCATGGGAACAACACCCCACCGTGTTACTGTATGGCGTCACCTCGTCAGGCAAAACGGAGGTATATATCCATTTGGCGCAACACCAAATAGCTCGGGGCAAGACCATGCTGTACCTCGTTCCGGAGATTGCCCTCACCACCCAACTGACCGAACGGTTGCGACGCGTCTTCGGAGACCGGCTGGGCGTATATCACTCCCGTCTGACTGATAGGGAGCGGTTGGATATATACAAGAATGTGCTGGCGGGCGACAAGTACGATATAGTTATCGGCGTACGCAGTGCGCTGTTCCTGCCTTTCAAGGCGTTGGGGATGATTATTGTGGACGAAGAACACGACACGTCGTACAAGCAGCAAGACCCCGCACCCCGCTATCATGCCCGCACCGTGGCGCAGAAACTGGCGGCATTGCACGGGGCGAAAGTGCTGCTCGGCACCGCCACTCCCGCCGTGGAGACGTACTACAACGCTCTGAACGGCAAGTACGGATTGGTGGAAATGAAGCAACGATTTGCCGGACTGGCACTGCCCGCCATCCACCTGCTGGACCTGCACAAAGCTTACAAGCAGAAAAAGATGGAGGGACATTTCTCCTACCCGTTGGTGGTACGCATCCGCGAACAATTGGAGGCAGGCAAACAGGTCCTGCTCTTCCAGAACAGACGCGGCTATAACTCGTACGTCGAGTGCCGTGAGTGCGGGTTTATACCCAAATGCGTCAACTGCGACGTCTCACTGACGGAACACAAACCCGTCGCAGCGGGGCTGACGAGCCGGTTGGTCTGCCACTACTGCGGATACAGTATCCCCGCCCCTGCCGTCTGCCCCCAATGCGGCAAAGGCATTCCTGCCGACCATGGGTTCGGGACGGAAAAAATCGAAGAGGAGGCACGCCAACTCTTCCCCGAGGCACGCATCGCCCGTATGGATACCGACACTATGCACACCAAGGACGCACACGAGCAGATGATTCGCCGTTTTGCCGAACACCGGATAGATATCCTCGTCGGCACACAGATGATCACCAAAGGGCTGCATTTCCGCGATGTCAGTCTGGTGGCGGTACTGAAAGCCGATGCCATGCTGCACCAGCCCGATTTCAGAGCATACGAACGGGCATATCAGATGTTGGAACAGGTGTCGGGCAGGGCGGGGCGTTCCGGCACCGAGGGACACGTCATCCTGCAGACGTCCGACATCGAAAACCCCGTCTTTGCGCACCTCAAAAAGCATGACTACGAGACCATGTATGCCGAGCAGACCGAAGAGCGGAAAATGTTCCGATATCCCCCTTTCCATCGCATAATCGGACTCACCCTGCGCCACCGCGAACTTTCCCGGTTGGAGGCGGCTTCGCGCACTTTGCACGAACGCTTGACGCTGGTGTTCGGCACGCGATGCTCGGGGATTATTGTCCCCGGAATCAGCAGGGTGCAGAACCAATACATCCGGCAACTCATGCTCAAGATTGAAGCCAACGCCTCTTACGCCAAGGCAAAACAGTTGCTCGCGCAAGAGTTGCTGTACGTCAAAACTCTTCCGCCCTGCAAAGGCATCCTCATCACTCCCGACGTGGACCCTATGTAGAGGGAACAAAAACGCACGTTCGTGATAAGTTAAGACACATCCAATAAAAACAAACAAATATGAAAAGACAACTACTTAACTTGACCGCACTTTGCGCCATGTTGCTCTTTGCGATGCAAGCCATGGCAAGCGGCAGAATCTACTACGCGGACACTCTTTCCACCCCGTACATCTGGGCATGGACGGGCGACCAGGATGTCTATCAGTCTTGGCCCGGACAACCCATGACCGTACTCCCCGGCGCGAAATACTACGGACGCACCGTTTATTACGTGGACATCGATGGGGACTGCCCCGCCAATGCCATCTTCAGCAATAACGACAACCAAACAGCCGACCTCAGCGTCCCGGGATATGACTACGTCTATACCGGCTCTTCCTGGATGCCCTACACCCATGCACAGGCGTGGTTCCTATACGGCGACTTCGAGGACCCGTTTGTATGGCACTATAGTGCGATGCAAGGCGCAGGCGACCAACTGCAAGTCACCCTCAGTCTGGCTGCCGGACGAGAGTATTACTTCAAGGTGGCATCCATCGAGGGTGTGTCTGAATCGCTCTTCAGTTGCGGCACCACCCTCACGCGCACCACTTGTGCCGGAGCGGACTTCTCCGCCGATGGTGCCAATGCGGCGTTGGCGACCACCATTGCCGGCAACTATGTCTTTACTTTCGACACACAAAGCAAGACACTCTCTGTCACCTACCCCGACGCATTGCCCGCGGAGGCGGTAAACAGCACCGCCGTTCCCGCCGAGAACGAGGACGTGCTCATACAGGCATATTACTGGGCACACGATGGCAACACCGCTACCCCCTGGACTCCCTACGGCGGTATCCAATGGACCGACCTCAATGCACAGGCTGCCGAACTGGGTGAGTACTTCGACCTCGTTTGGCTGGCTCCATCTGCCGCCACTGCCGACTACACCGGTTTCCTCCCGCGGAACTACAGCAACCAGAACAATGTCTGGGGTACAGAAACCGAACTGCGCACACTCATCAACAGTCTGCACAACGCAGGTGCCAAGGTGGTGGCGGATATCGTCATCAACCACTCGAACGCCACAGGAGGGTTCTGCACATGGGATGCTTTCAACTTCGACGACTACGGCACTTACAACCCGGATCGAACCTGGATTGCAAACGATGACGAGATTTTTATCAGCAACACCGACAGCCGGTACAAACGATACGATATTGCAGAACACCCCGAAGGCGTCAATGCCGGTATGAAGGAAGAGGCAGGCAGCTGCGGTGACACTCCCAGCGCTTATGCCGACGAAAACACCTACACCTACGGTGAGAGCAATGAACAGCGGGCATGGAGTTACGCCGAGTACAACTGCGTCTATTCACGCGACTGGGCACACCGCCTGAAAGAGGTGCGTGAGATGTGCCGTGCTTATCTGACATGGATGAACGAGGAGATCGGTTACGACGGATGGCGTTACGACTTTGCCAAGGGTATCCACGGCTCGCACCTGGACGACTACAACAAAGCATCCAACGCAGCCTTCTCGGTGGCAGAGATCTTCGATGGCGACATCAACAAAGAGATTGGCATGCTCCGCGATGCACACTACAACACCTATGTGTTCGATTTTCCTGCCAAGTATCAAGTGATGAATGAGGGTATTCGCTCCGGCAACTACTCTAAACTGCTGGGTAATGCCTCCTCTACCATGCTCTACAACTACAAGCGCTACACCGTCACTTTTGTCGATAACCACGACACGTTCCGCGAGGATTACAACATTTGCGGCACACCCAACTTGATAGGCGACAGTGCCAAGGTCATCATGGCGAATGCCTACATCCTCAGCATGCCGGGTGTTCCCTGCGTGTTCTACCCCTATTGGCACGAATACAAGGTGGCGCTGAAAGCCATGATTGACGCGCGCCGCAGTGCCGGTGTGCACTCCGAATCCGCCGTTCAGGACGAGGCGGGTGAGGGCTACTACCGCGCCACTGTCACCGGCAAGCACGGCACGCTGCGACTGTTGTTGGGACCGAACTCAGGCTACCAGTACTGCCCCGAAGGCTATACCGCCGCATATGTAGGCAAAGACGGTGTGTATGCAGGTGTCTATTATCAGGCAACTGGTCAGGAGACGCAGACTGTCTATTTCCTCGATGTCAACGACAGTTGGACCGCTCCGCACGCATACATCTGGAACGCGGGACTCAGCAACGGCTGGCCCGGTGCCGACATGACGTTGGAGGGCACGTTCGACGGACATAAGTTGTACAGTTACACCTACAATGCCGGCAATCGTTTCGACCATATTATCTTCAACAACGGCAGCGACGAACATCAGACAGCCGACCTCACCCTGACGGCAGGACAGTGCTACATCGACGACGAGGGTTGGACGGCACTGAACCAGATGGAGCACCACCTGAGCATGTCCGCCTCGGCATGGGCATCGCTCTATCTGCCTTTGCAGGTCAGCCTGCCCGTCGGACTGTACGGTTACTACGCCTCTGCCATTGCAGGCGGAACGGTGACGCTGAACCTGTTTACCGAGGGCACCATCCCCGCCCATACCGGTGTCATGCTGAACGGAGCCGAAGGTGCATACACCCTCAGTGTAAGTACAGACGAAGTGGAGGCAGTGAGCAACCTGCTGGATGGTACCAAACAAGCCACTAACCTCACGGACATCACCACCGACGGCGCAGTATATATCCTGTCGAAGAGTCAGACCCTGAGTGCACAAGCCCCCGTGTTCGCGCAGTTCACAGGCGAGGTGATTCCCGCCGCCAAGGCATACCTGCCGCTGGAGAGCGCGCTCAATGCACCCGAGACAATCCGTTTCGTCATCAACACCACCGGTGAAGCCACAGGACTCGGCAACACCGCAGGGCAGGCAGACGTACGCAAACTGCTGTTCAACGGACAGATACTGATTGTGAAAGACGGAGTCATTTATAACCCACTCGGTCAGCGTATCCGGTAACCAACCATATGGGTACGCAGGCGTCCGTGCCTGCGAAAAAAGAATTACCAATTTTTAATCCAACCTAAAGAATATGAACACGAAAATATATATCACTCCGGTCATGCAAACCATGCATGTTGACGACTCCGTTATTTGCGCCAGCGGTGCTGCAACCGTCCACGGAACAATAGGCACGCCTACCGGTGACCCCAACGACGTGGGCGCCCCTGGACGCCGAAACATCTGGAAGTAATAAATAAATGACTGAATAGCCAAATTGCCAAATAAATGACTAAATGGTAAATGACTAAATGCGAAAATGACTTTTCTGTTCTGATGGCTTTCAGCGACCCGAACGTAGGTATCGTTTTGAGCGAGTACCTGCGTCTTCGGGGGATGGCGGTGGAGTTGTGCTCCACTGTCTCCGAGACGTTCAACCTCGCAGGCAAGAGCCATTACGATTTCTACGTCTTGGGGCTGGAGAGTCATGAAGAACTATTGCAACTGACGACAGACTTGCGGCGGATTAGTGACACGCCCATGTTCGTCGTACAGTCGGTCTTCAATAAAGAAGAACAGGTCGCCCTTTACGAGGCGGGTGCTGACGACTGCATCGTGCAGCCGTTGGTGCCCGACCTGCTTATCTGCAAAATGCAAGCCATGCTGAAACGGTGGAACGAGTTCGAGAAGCGGCTGCCCACCGTATACGACTACCCGGACGTACATTTCGACAGCGTCACTCAACAACTGACCGTAGGCGGACAGACGTTCCACCTATCCACTAAAGAGAACGGCGTACTATTGTTGCTGTGTCGCAACGAGAACCAACTGTTGGAAAGAAGTCGTATTCTGAAAGAAGTATGGTTGGCGGACAGTTATTTCAATTCGCGCTCGCTGGCGGTATATATCAACCGGCTGCGGCACATGATTGAACCCGGCTCGTCCCTGCGTATCATGTCCATGCGCACCCGCGGCTACAAGCTGCTAACTTAACATTTTCCACATCCATACCAGTGCCACTGTGGCGGCGCGGTCGGTTATCTGGTCGCGCAGTTTGCCCAAATGGAAACAATGGGCATACGTTCCCTCGGGGGTCGCGAGGGCTATCCACACCGTGCCTACGGGCTTGTCTGCCGTGCCGCCATCCGGACCGGCAATGCCTGAAGTGGCAACGGCGTAGTCGGTATGCAGCAAGGTTCGGACACCCTCTGCCATCTGGCGGACCACCGGCTCGCTGACGGCTCCGTACTGTGCCAGATCCTCGGCAGGGACATGCAGCACGTGCTCCTTGACGCTGTTGTCGTAAGCCACTACCGAGCCGTAGTAGAACGCCGAACTGCCGGCATGCCTGTTCAGGCGTTCGGCAATCTTGCCTCCGGTGCAACTCTCGGCAGAGGCAATCGTCTGCCCGCGCTGCTTGAGGACACGTCCCAACAGCACCTCCACCGGCAGGTCCTCTGTGGCAAAAGCAAGCCCTTTGTCCGCCGGTGAGGGCAGACGGTCTGTGGTCTGCGCATCGAGGATAGCCAGCAGTTGCTGTATCTGTGCATCCATCTGTCCGGCTGTCACACCATATCCGCTCAAGCGCAAACGGATGATGCCGTCTTTAGGCAGGTAGGCAAGGCGCATCTGTGCAGGCAGGGCGTCCTCCCATCCGCCTATCAGCAACGCCAGACTTGACTCCGGGATACCATACACCTGCACCGTGCGGTGGATGATCTGTCCCGCATCGGCGCTGAGCGACCTGAGCAGTTCGCCTACCCCATGCTCCATGCACCACATCATCTCGTAGGGCACACCCGGCATAGAAATCACCGTGCACGCCGCACGTTGCCAACACATCACTTGCGCCGAGCCTACTTGGTTGGCGATGAGCATCGCATTCGCAGGGAAAAGGCACTGCGTGTCAGTGAGGCGGTTGAGCACATCGTGTCGGTTGGCGTATAGTCTCTCCAGATGTTCGCGAATATCCTGGCGGTAGGTGAGTGTAGTGCCGAAATACCGGCAAAGGGTGTGCTTGGTAATATCATCCTTGGTGGGACCCAACCCGCCGGTGAGCAGCACCACATCGGCACGCTTTTCGGCAACGGCAAGCGCCTCCTGTATCTGCTGGGCGTTGTCGTGCACCGAAGTGACACACAGCACTTCGTACCCCCATTTATTCAGCTCAGCCGCCATATAGGCGCTGTTAGTGTCCACTACCTGCCCTATCAGCAGTTCGTCTCCGATAGTTATTATCTCTACTTGCTTCATATTGTTAAGTTTGTTTTGACCTCAAAATCCGACTGCAAAGTTACTGCTTTTTTGTGAATTGACCAAATATTTTTGCAAAAAAAGTGCAAACATATTGTCATTCGAACGCCCCGCACGCATTAAATGATAAAATATAAAAATGCGAAAATAACATACCTCTCTATATATATACAAAAAATGTGGGAAATCTATCACCAAAAAACAAAAAAAATTCACTTTTTTGGCATTTTTCTTGCATTTTTCAAAAATAAGCCCGCCCTTGCTTTTGCCGTCACCACCCTCGAACCTGTCCGTCTCCTCTTCCCCACCGACTACGCCCACGCCAACTACTACGGTCGTCTCCTCCGCGAAGCCGGCGACCAACCCGAAGCGATGCTCGCTTTCCTCCGCGCCGTCCACTCCCGCACCAAAGACCATGTAATCTATTAGGGCTGCAACATCAACGTTGCTGCCCTAACTTTACCTAACTGCCTGTACTTTAATGGATGGTTACCAGCAATGAACTACTGCATCGTTGGTGGAGCTCGTGCACGCACAAAAGGACACAAAGAAAGAGGCGAAGCACCGTCAAAGTGCTCCGCCTCACGCAGATGGAGTCCGAATGCTATGATTTATTTCTCAGACACCCTCTTGCCCGTAGCATCGTAGCGAGTGCCATTGGGAAGGAGGATGTAGAGTTGGCCGTCTTCTAGAATCTTTTTTATTTGTGTGGTATTATTTTCTGCTTGCGTTGACTGTAAATCTGTTTCATTTTCGTGGAGATTGAATTCAGCCCAAACTGGAGTTTTGCGGTATAACGCCAAAGAACCTTGTGGCACGTAGCAATCTATGCCGGACAATGCTCCGCAATTAGCAAAAACAGAATAGTTAATCAACGGCGGAAACGCCATATTGGCATTGATTGTCAATAAGTACGGGCAACTTGCAAAAGCATTGTCTCCAATCGTTTCAAGCGCATCGTCAAGAGTGATGGTTTGCAAACGACTACCTCCAAAGAAAGCGTTTGGTCCTATTTCCGTAACAGAAGACGGAAGAACTACTTCTGTCACCTGTGTGCAGTTCAGGAACGTATAGGCTCCGACTTGAGTGGCACCATCGGGGATATCAATTCTTGTCGGTTTTGCGCCGTTGACATACAACTCCGCCGAGCGCAGAGGACAATAGGTGTTCGTAAAGTCGGTATTGCACCAAGCAGCGAGATTATAAACGTCGACCTTGTTCAAGCTATCGCAACCAAGGAAAGCATTCTCTCCAATGGTTTCAATATTAGCCGGAATAGTGATTTCTTTGATTCGAGTCATACCATTGCATAGGTTTGCCGGAATATGTAGAACGCTATCGCCTATTATGAAAGAAGTCACGTTTTCTTGCATTACACTGAAAGGCGATGTAGTAAAATCGGCACAAATCCTAGCATTCCATATAATACTATCCAATGCAGCACATCCCGTAAAGGCACTATCCGATATATTATTTACGCTATTTGATATAACAATAGAACCCTTTTTTATATTTGAGCATGCAATTAGTACCGTTTTAGAGGAATCATCATAAACAAGCATGTCTTCAACATATTTGTTAACATATCTCGCTCCCCAAGGCGCCCCGGTGGCACTTCCACTATAATTGATATTGAGTATATTTCCAAAGGCTACCTGTCCCATATAAGTAACACTATTGGGTATGGTAACGGAAAGCAGACTATTGCAATTCAGGAAAGCACCAATTCCAATACTTCTGACGCTATTGGGAATGGTAACGAAAGATAAACTACTGCAACTAGAGAATGCTCCATCTCCAATAACTCTGACACTATTGCCGATGGAAACGGAAGTTAAACCACTGCAATTATAGAAAGCATTATCCCCAATAGTTATGACACTATCTGGAATGGTAATCGAAGCCAGACTACTACAATTGGAGAATGTACTCCTCGCAATACTTGTAACATTATTGGGTATAGTAATAGATGTCAGGCTACTGCAACTAGAGAACGCACCATCTCCAATACTTGTAACATTATTGGGAATGGTAACGGAAGGCAAACTACTGCAATTAGAGAATGCATCTTTCCCAATGCTCGTTACGCTATTGGGGATGGAAACAGAGGTCAAACTGCAACAGTTAGAGAACGTATCATCTCCAATGCTTGTGACGCTATCAGGAATGACAATGGAAGTCAAACTGTTGCAATGATAGAAAGCATAATTACCAATACTTGTAACAAAATCAGGAATGATGATAGACGTCAATCCGAAACAATAACTGAACGTACTAAATCCAATACTAGTGACACTATTAGGTATTGAAATGTTGGTTAAATGATCACACTCAGCGAAGGCCGATTGTCTCAAACTTTTTACGGTGTTTGGGATTGCGACCGAGGTCAATCCTCTACATTGATAAAAGGCGTGATTTCCAACGCTTGTTACACCTGATTGAATAATGACCGATGTGATATTTGAAGAGTACCATGGAGCATGATTAGAAGAACTCCAATTAGTCATCTCACCCGTTCCAGAGATTGTAAGAACACCATCTTGTAGCGTCCACGTGAGATTTGGACCACAAGTGCCGCTGGTCTGGGCAAAAAGACTAATATTTGCCGTTAATGCAAATAATACGATTATTTTTTTCATTTTTCAAGAAACTAAGTGCTAAGCACGTTATTATTCATCTTCATCAATAACTTGTTGGAGAAACTCCTCCAATTCGTCCAATAGTTCAGAATGGGCGTGTTATGCTTCGTTTTCGTATGGGTCATAATCATCTGGATACTCTTCGCCATTCTCATCTACATCAGGAAGCATAATATCTCGCCAACCTCCATCCTCATACTCTTGTTGTTCTCGCATTTGATAAAAGAAGTCCTCCAAAGTGTAATCATTTGATAAAAAGCGTTCTTCACTGTCATCAAAGCGCTCTACAACAAAATCAAGATATTCATCTTTTTCACGCTCACTATCATCCAACTCCTGTCGGAAATCCTTCATCCGATTCAACAAACGATCAAATAGTTCTTTTTTCATGGTAGTAAAGAATTTAGAGTTTGATACCTGTAAAAATTTTACTCAGTTTTTTCTCTGCTATTAAATCATTTAACTTGCGTTCGCCGAGAAGTACTTCATTAATAACTTGTCTTTTTTGTGGTGAAAGAGG
>CAMOMF010000213.1 GCA_946619625.1 uncultured Bacteroidales bacterium | reverse complement strand
CATGGACTCCGCGATGAGGAAGGTGCGGAGAGTGAAATACTTGGTCTGAGCTGCGAAGCGTACCTCAGCGGCAGCGCGGCGTTGCGCATCGGCTGCGACAGTCTTGGCGTAGTCGGAAGCCTGCTTGAACTTGGCGCGGTGCTGCTCCATCGCAGCGGTGACCACGTCCGAGGGGTAACACAACTTGGAGATGTACGGTTTCTTGGTGAAGCCGTTGATACCAAAATAGGTGTTGGTGTGAGAGCAGGGTTTGCCGTGGATCTCTTTCACGGGGTACTCAAATACCACTTTGTCGTACTTACGAGACATAATAGTTAAAATTTAGGTTTAGGTTTAATACTCTGGATCTGGACGGGTGACCAATTCACCCCTTCTTCCAAAATCCACTGCAAAGGTACTGCTTTTTTCTTGCACCACCAAATATTACTACGCTTTTCTTTCTTATCCCTCGCAGATTCCCGTAGTTTGGCGCTTTTTACGCTCCGCTTTGGACATTTTTCGGCTTGCCAGCACCTCTCTTAACGTCTGTTCTGCTATCGGACCTTCCGGCTCAAACATATAGCACTGACTCGCATTATGGGCGTCCAATGGCATATGCGTTGTAAACGCCAAGCAATGCAAAAACTTCTTATGCGTTACGTGGTCTCTGTCATACTCGCTCCGAGCACACTGACTGCAATACAATTTCTTCTCCATGATCGGATTCATTTTTTCATTTAATCACTCTTTTTCTATATCTCTTTCCATATAAGAGTCGGGGCCGAAGCCCCTGACTCTCATGCAAAAAATGTCAATTCTAACGTCTAATAAACGGCTCCCAACGTAAGCCGGAAGACTTCGCTTCTTCTATTGTAGTTATTTCACACAGATTCGGCTTGTACAAATGGCAGAACACGAACGCCTTGTCCTGCGGATGGCGCTCGGCTTCGGCAAACGAGTACATCGTCATCGGGCGGTAGATGGACGTGAAATCGGCGACGCACAACCTGCCGTAGCGGTATTGGTTAATCAGTTGGTTCGTGTCCAACGCCACATGCATCATGTACCTGAGCCGGTCCCTGCTGAACCGCAGTTCCGCCAACCGATTGCCCAGCAGCCCCCAGAAATCAGCCGGCAGGGCGGGGAATGATGCCATCAGTTTGCGAATAGCCGACGCTATCTCACCTTCTGTCGCCGAGGGGTGCAGGGCGTACAGGTCCTTGCATACGGGGGATAGGGTGGGTCTGCCCTCCTGAAAATCGTCCGATGTAGTGCCCAAGTCGAACGCCACACTGCGTCTTTCCGCATCAGAGCAACCCGCTGCCTGTTCTCGCGGCAGCGAACCCTGCTGCAAGAGCACTTGCTGTATCGAGCAGGTCCCGGGTATGGGACTGCTGTTTGTTTTGTCTGTGATATTCATTGTTGCTGTTTTGTATTTGTAGATATTTGGGCAGCCAGCACGCAAAATGTTTCTTCGTGTCCGCCGCCCCTTTGTTCATTATGTCTTGCCCCGACTCCTCCAGGCGCCATACGAAACGCTCCATGTAGGGCAGCAGCGTCTGTCGCGGCGTTTGCTCGGCTAAACCGTTGTTCTTGCAAAGCAGTCGCAGCCAGTCCTCGTCTTCAGTCAACCATTCAAAAGCTCTCGCGTGCGCATCAGTAGAAGCAGTAGAATTATAGTAGATATTATTTTTATTTTCTTTTCTTCTTTCTTTTGTCATTTCGCAACTTTGTTGCTTTTCCACGCAACTTTGTTGCTTTTCCGCGCAACTTTGTTGCTTTTCCGCGCAACTTTGTTGCGCCTCGCTTACCTCTGCCAATACTTTTCTGATGCCAAATTCGCTGTAGCCAAACATCTGCGCCAACTCACTTACAGAACGCTCTTTCCGCTCGGCATACCAAAGGGCGAACACTAATAGTGCCGCGCCCCTCAGGTGGAGATCGTGTATCATCCATAATTCTATGACGATTGATTGGTTCATAGGTATTTTTGGCAGTACCCTTGTCACATCTTCGCTTCGCCACGAGCCTCAAACGTGTAGTCCACCGACTCGGCTACTGCCGTACCTGCTGCCACCATCTTGGTTTTGTACGCGTCTAATCGCACCTTCGCGTTGGTGTACCTGCGCAGCAACTCTTCGTACCGCTCATCGCCATCGTACTTGTACGTGACGCGCTCCTTGATGAAGCAACGCACGCCGTCGTGGTTGAAGTAACGATGCTCCGCAACCGCATCTTGGTGCTGCTCCACCAGTGCCTTCAGCACCTCCTTGCTCATGAACGACTCCTGCGCCTGCTTGGTCGCCTTCGCAAGGTTCGCTGCCGCCTGATAGCTGCGCACCGCAGAACCAAATGTTCGCGATAGTTCCAACTTGAGCCCGTTGCTCATTTCTGCCATACCCGCCTGGGTAAGTAAATTGACTTTAATTGTCATAATGTCAAAAAATAGGCGTTTGTTTATACCATTGCCCAACGGAACGCCTTTTAACCGTTTGGCGCTGCAAAATTACTGCTTTTCCGCTGCCTGTGCAACTAATATGGAAAATCCGGCTGATTATATGGAAAATCGCCGTATTTTATGGAAAATCCATGGAAAAAATGGACATTTTATGGAAATTTTATGGAAGATTATGGAAGAATATGGAACGGCATGCAAGCGCCCGGAACGGCATGTAAGCCCCCCCAAAAAAAACGGTACCTGCTAAAAAAAGTGCATTTTTTTAGAAAAATATGTCGCCATGAGCAAGCTCACACCGCCAATAAAAGCGGCGGGAAATGGTGCAAACAAAAAAAAGTTTGCATTTTCCTTGCATTTTATTTGGTCATG
>CAMOMF010000212.1 GCA_946619625.1 uncultured Bacteroidales bacterium | reverse complement strand
TTGCCGTTGCTCCAAGGGGCAGAGGGATTGACCCCTTCCAGTCCGGCACGGATTGCCTCCTCGAGTGGGAAATCCATCACTGCAGGCAGGTGGCTGTCAAACCCATCGGGGTTCTTGGCACCGGATTGCCAGTATGCCACAGCAGAAGTCGGGCGGGTCCAGCATTCGCCTACGATATTGATATTCGGGTACTCGGCACGCACCGCTTTGCACCACTCGCTCATAGGGTCTTTCTCGTTGTAGGGATAGGTGTCCACACGAAGCCCGTCCAAATCGGCGAACTCTATCCACCAAATCGCCCACTGCTTGAAGTATTGGAGCAGGTCGGGGTTGTCGAGGTTCATGTCGGGCATGTGTGTGTCGAACCAGCCGTCATCACTCATGTGGCGGTCGTAGTGACTGACGTTCGGGTCGTAGGCAGTGCTGAACTGGTTGATAGTGCGTGTGAACTCGGGGAACTGGTGAATCCAGTCGTGATACGGCAGGTCTTGCATCCACCAATGCGCCAAGCCGCAGTGGTTGGTGACGATATCCATGATGAATTTGAGCCCTTTGGCATGTGCCAAGCCCACCATTTCGCGGTACTGTTCGTTGGTGCCGAACCGCGGGTCGATGTGGTAGTAGTCACCGCAGGCGTAGCCATGATAGGACCAGTCGGGTTCATTGTCCAAGAGGAGAGGCGTAGGCCAGATGGCGGTTGCTCCGGTTTGCTTGATATAATCGAGTGAGTTGATAATACCCTGAATATCACCTCCCCAACGCCCGTCAAGACTTGCCTTGTTGCCCTTTTCGAGGGTGTTAGGCGTAGAGTTGTTGGTTTCGTCGCCGTCCACGAAACGGTCGGACATGATCAGGTAGATGCAGTCTGCCGCCGTGAATGATTTGCGGTCTCTGCTACCGGGGCGTCGCTCCTCGATAACATACTCCCAAGAGGCTTGTTTCTTGCCGTTTTTGAGCAGGAACCGATAGGTACCAGGTTCGTTCACAGCCACATCGACGAAGAGGTAGTTCTTAGACTGGGCATTGTGTTGTCCGCGTATTTGCAGTCCCTCGGTGGGAGCGAATTTCCTCTTTCCCACCTTTTTTTGTACAGTGACCTCGGCATCCCGGAGGTTTTCGCCTTGGAACATAAGTGTAAGAGGCAGTTGCATGTCGGTCCACCAAGAGAGCGGCTCTACTCTGGTGATTTTCTGCGCGCTGAGCAGCAACGCCGCCCCAAGCAGCATGGTTGTCAAAAAGAACTTTTTCATTTTTGCATTTATATTTTATCGTTTATTTCTTCATTTTTCAGAATGTCCTTGACGAGTCGGCTGTTGAAATCGTAGTCGGCACGCTTGATCTGAAGCCACTCGTCCCAGAACTGCCCCATTTCCTGCGAGGGGCTCTGGAAAAAGAGTTCCGTACCGCCCTGCTCCACCCTCTCGAAAAGCAGTCCCACGGTCAGTTTGTTTATATCCAGAGCGGGCTGATAGAAAGCACGTTCGTCATCTTCAGGCGATGCAATCCGGCTGAGGATACCCACTTCGTGCATGCGTCCTATCAACTGATTGACAACACGTACCGGCAGGTTGTTTTCCCGCGCCAGTTGAGTTGCCGAGCAAGGCGGTTCGCCCTCGGCAAAGCGTTTCACAATACAGTAACAGATAAAGAGAGTGAGGTAGTCCTTGTACCGGCGCGACATGGTATCAATATCCATCTGGAAATCGAAGTGTTCTTTGTTCTGGATAGAATAACTGAGTTCAGCGCCATACAAGATGAGGAGGCTGAGCCACTGCACCCAAGTGAGGAGCAATGGTACAATGGCAAATGCACCATACACGATACTGGTACGCCCCAAGAACATAAAAATATACACTCCCAACATCTGCAGCAACTGTGCCAACGTACCAATAATAATACCCGGAATCAGTGCCGCCCGCCACCCGACCTTGGTGTTGGGAATGCCCCAATACATAAAGGCGAAAATGAGCCACATGATCAGCCATGGAGCCGCCCTAAGAATGAACTCGTTGAAAGCATTCATTTCCTGAAAGAGGCGGCTCTCCGCCATGGTGGTATTGACGAACACACTCACACCGGAGGAGAGAATCATGACAATAGGAATAGAAATAAGAATCATGAGGTAGCTCATGAGTTTCCTGAGCGAGTTGAGGTTGCGCTGTACCTGCCAGATTTTGTTGAATGAGGACTCAATATTGAGGAAAAAAGAATAGACCGCCCAGAGGAGGATGAGCAATCCAACGCCCAAGAAAACGCCTCCCTGCGCTGTTTCCAAGTAGCGCTGTACAAAGCCCATGATGACATCCACCAAGCGGGGGTCGTACTGCCCGATAAAAGAGTCGAGCAACTTGCTTTCGATGACTTGCTCGAAGCCTAATCCGCGTGCCACCGCCAAGAAAAGGGAGAGAATGGGGACGATAGCGAACATGAAGGAATAGGTGAGCGAGTCGGCACGCATGGCGATATCATTCTCGCTGAAGCCGCGTACCGAGAGTACCAAGGTCTTGAGCACCTTCAATCCGATGCGTTCGCCCTTACCCAACCCTTCACTGGTAGTGCGCCACAAGCCGTGACGCATGAAATCGAGGCTCTTTGCTATTTTTTCAGACAGTGTCATAACATTGTTGTCAAAACAAAAGCAACTATCAGAAGTGCCTAAAAAAAAGAGAGTGGACCTGTAAGCCGGGTTCTGTGGCGAGGGAGATGAATCCACCGCTGTCTGTCATTAATCTCGAGGACAACATCACTGCCGCCTTCTCTCGCACTCTACCCTCCGACATCGGACGAGCCGCCCTCAAACGTCGGTTTACATGAGTTTGCAACCCGTGGTGTAGTCGTTTCACCCGCCCTTAGGCGACTCGTCTCTGTACCAGTGACGTAACATTGCTGCCACCAGGCCGTTAACCTGCACGGTGCTCTGTGTTGCCCGGACTTTCCTCTACCGGCTGCGAACAGCCTCAGATAGCGACAGACCGGTCCACTCGTCTTCTTTAGGTAAATCCGTATGTTTTGTTGCGCGGACCTCTGGCAATGCCCGCGGATTCTTTCACTTGTAATTGCTGCTCTTCCGTCAGTTCATTCCACCATACCGTGCACTGTGGATAAGGCAGGCGGGAGAGTTTCTCCTTGTCAGTAATGCGAAGGCTTGTCCACCATTTCGCAAGTTCAATTTGTTGGTTTGTCATGACTATGTATTGGTATTAAGCGTGCAAAGTTACTACTTTTTTTTGAATTGACCAAAAAATCCGGTTATTTTTTTATAAAAAAGTGTATTTTCGGGCATTTTGGATGGATTTGCGAGTGGAAAGGGGATTATTTGAGGAGTGCAGGAGTGCAGGAGTGCAGGAGTTCAGGAGTGCAGGAGTGGTTCAGGAGTTCAGGAGGGCAGGAGGGCAGGGGTGCAGGAGTAACCCGAACCATTCATAACCTTTCGGGACATTCATAACCTTTCGAGACATAAAAAAACGCTTTTGTTACCAAAAAAAACATTTTTTTCTTGCATATATCAGAAAAAAGTAGTAACTTTGCAGGCTGAAACATAATAAAGACAATAAGATAATGAAAAATATCATACTTGTATTGGCAATAATGGCAGGAATCGGAGGGATGCCTGCCACGAATGCTGCAAACAAAGCGTTCCCGAGCAGGACAACTGATGAAGAGTTCGTTGACAATAGAAGCGGAGAAGAGTCAGTAGGAAGGATAAGCGGAGAAGAGTCAGTAGGAAGGATAAGCGGCGAAGAGTTGCTGGGGAGGATAAGTGACGGGGAGTTCAAGTCGCATAGTTTGGGGGAGATGGAATATCTGCCTGATGGAGAAAGGTACGCGCGTCAGGAGGGCAATGATGTAATTGCCTACTCAGTGAAGACGGGTGCCAAGACTGACACATTGTTCTGCTACGCAGAGGCAAAGGGCACCAAACCGGCGACTATTGACGGGTATGTGCTTGGTTCGAGCGAGCGATACCTGCTGGTTTATGGTAACAAGGAGCAGATATACCGCCACTCGTTCCGTGCGGACTACTATATCTACGACCGCAAACGTAAGGAAATACGGGTGCTATCGGATACCATGCCGGTGATGCAGCCCACCTTCTCGCCTGACGGCAAATATATCGCTTTTGTACGTGAGAACAATCTATACATCCATAAGTTGGACTTTAAGACTGAAGTGGCGGTGACCCGTGACGGCAGTGTGGGCGGCGTGCTGAACGGCGTGCCCGATTGGTTGTACGAGGAGGAGTTCGGTTGCACGTGCTTGTTTGCGTTTTCCCCTGACTCGAAACAATTGGCGTTTGTGCGCTTGGACGAGACGAAAGTGCCCAAGTTTGAATGGATGAACTACTTGACGTCGGAAGTAAAGAGTCTGAAATATCCTCGAGCGGGAGAGACGAATGCCGAGGCGAGTGTAGTAGTGTATGACACTTACTACAAAACACTGAAGACGATGGTTTTACCAGAACAGGCAGACTCGTATATTCCGCGGATACGATGGACCAACGAGGTGCCAGCGACAACAGGTAGAGCCGGTGAGACAGAGTCCAAGTTGGCAATCTTCAGGCTGAACAGAGACCAAAACAAGTTGGAGATGTTCCTCGCCAACCCGAAATCGACCGTGAGCACCCGCACTTATCAGGAGGAATCCAAGCAGTATTTCATAGATTATTCGCAAGTGGACGAATGGCAGTTCCTTTCGGACAACAGTTTTATCTGCGTGAACGAGACGGACGGTTTTCGTCATGTGTACTTGTACAGTGCCACAGGCATCAAGCAGAAACAACTGACCAAGGGGTGTTATGACGTGACCAAGGTGTACGGATACGATGAGAAGACGCAGACATTGTATTTTCAGGCGGCAGGTCAATTGTCTTCGTCAGTAACAGGTCGTGCCGTTTGCGACCCGCTGAACCGCTACGTCTATGCGCTCAACACCAAGAAGGGCAGTGTTCGTTGCTACTCTACCGAGGCGGGAATGCACGATGCCACGTTTACGCCCACCTATGCGTATTTTGTGGACGCATACCAATCGGTACAGCACCCCACCGTTTACACTTTATATAATAACGCG
>CAMOMF010000211.1 GCA_946619625.1 uncultured Bacteroidales bacterium | reverse complement strand
GTTTCTTTCAAGGGACACCGCAACCGGTTGATGTTGGATGCATCGAGTTTATGCGGAATGGCGAGTCCCACTAGCACTATTTCGTCAATTCCGTTGGCTTCGGAGTCGATGCACGCACCTGCGCCTACACCTCCGTCCTCAAGTATTATGTAGGCAGCCATTCTATCAACTATTTCTTCTCACTCATTGCTGCCGTCACGCACCATAAATCCAAACTTACTACACTCACCACCGATGAGGGACTCCACATCAACGAGCCGCTCTTTACAATGAATATTGGCAACGGACCTTTCTCGGGTGGCGGTATTAGGCAGAACCCCGAGGCAGACCCGCGCGATGGTATTTTCCATGCAATGTTTGTTAAGAAACCTACCGCGGGGCAAGTCATTAAGGCTGTCCCCCACGTCTTCGATGGCAAACTCACGCAACTGCCCTTTATTCATACCTACACGGCGAAAGAGATACTCTTGGACTCACCGGAAACGGACCCTGTCTCAGGACAGCACGAGAACCATTTCACTTTCGAGGCGGATGGTATCATTGTTGACGCCTGCGGACCGCTCAAGGTCACCTGTGAGCACCACGCCCTGCAAATAGTTTGTTAGCGAAACAGTAGGAATCCTGTAAAAGGATTTCTTAGGTCAACTACTAAAGAACTTTCAAAAAACACCTCAATATATACTCCCACTAAAATACCTGCACAATGGTTTTCTCGGACTTGTTTTTCCTCTTCGTATTTCTGCCGGTGGTGGCGCTTTGCTATCTGCTCGCGGCATGGGTGGATAAACACGTCCTCTCTTCGCCCCTCTCCCCCTCCTTCACGGTTCGCAATGGTGTTCTGGTGGTCTTCTCACTTATTTTCTACGCATGGGGTGAACCCGTCTATGTGCTCCTCATGCTTGCATGTGTGCTCCTCACCTACCTCTCCGGCAGAATAATTGGGGCAGGGGCTGCATATAAAAAAGCCGGACTCATTTTCGGCTTGGTCTGCAACATAGGTATTCTCAGCATCTTCAAATATTCAAGCATGCTGGTGCAGACACTCAACAACCTTGGACTCGAAGTCCCTGACCCGCATATTTCCCTCCCGATAGGTATTAGTTTCTACGTTTTCCAATCCATCTCTTATCTTGTAGATATTTACCGTGGTGACTCACCCGTGCAGCGCAATTTTCTTCGCTTGCTTTTGTACATTTCCATGTTCCCGCAACTCATTGCCGGACCTATTGTACGGTATGGAAGGGTGGCGGAAGAACTCTCCAATCGCCATGTTTCTGCACAGGATATGGCAGAGGGAATGCAGCGGTTCATGCTCGGACTTGGCAAGAAAGTCATTCTCGCCAACCAGTTCAGCGAACTCAGCGGGCAGTTTATGGGCGGGTTCTCCGAACCTACTGCCACTACTGCTGGCGCGTGGATCGGAGTCATTGGTTTCTCTTTGCAGATATATTTCGATTTCTCGGGCTATTCCGACATGGCGATTGGTATCGGACGCTGTCTCGGGTTCCATTTCAACGAAAACTTTAATCACCCCTATATCTGCGACTCAATCACCGATTTCTGGCGTCGTTGGCACATCTCGCTCTGCAGTTTCTTCCGCGATTACGTCTATATTCCCATGGGCGGAAACCGCCGCCACCAGGTACTGAACATCATTGTAGTATGGTTCTTGACCGGACTTTGGCACGGCGCTGACTGGACTTTCGCTATGTGGGGAGTCTATTTTGCACTGATTGTGCTCTTCGAGAAGTTCGTCTATCTGAAGGTAAAAGACCATATCTGGAAACCCTTTCAGCACATCTACGCACTGATGATTATTCTCATTGGACGCGTGCTCTTCTATTTTGATGACCTCACCACTGTCGGGCAGTTCTACCGGACACTCTTCGGTGGAGCGGCGCAGAACGTTGATTTTGTCGCTGAAGCGGCTCTGCTGAACAATTTCTGGCTCTGGGTGGTGGGGGTACTCTGCTGTCTGCCGCTCTTCGATTGGTTCAAACGGCTTCTGGCTAAACTGACTGGCGACACCCAATCCGTCCTCCTCACCGTTTGCCAGATTCTTTTCTCCGCCGCCGTGCTCATTCTCAGTGTGGCGCTTTTGGTGGGCGCAACCAACAACGCATTCATTTATACGCGATTCTGACCAATGAAGAAGTACCTCACATATATCATTGCAATCGTGACGCTTTTCGCCGCTTTCGTCGGGGTGTTCAACTTCTTCCCACGTAGCGAGTACTCCGAACTCGAACGTCGCGAACTGACCAAGCGACCCGCTTTCTCTTTCCGTGCGCTCACTTCCGGAGAATACACCAAGGCTGTCAGTTCTTGGTATAGTGACACCGAGCCTTTCCGTGACCTCTTCATGACAATCAGCATGGAAGTGCGCAAAGCACGCGAGTTGAACCTAAGGGGTACGGACAATCATGTAACGTTCATTGCAGCAGAACAGGACCCCGAACTGACCCTTTCCGAGCCTTCTGAGGACATTGTTGCTCCGGTTAACCCCATACTCCCAAAGGACTCTGTTGCGCCCTCTACTCCCGTTCCCGACCCCAATCCCGATTTGGACGAGCGAGCCAAAATCACCAACAATGGTATTTTTATTGTTGGCAAGACACCCGAAGTGAGGGCAATGATGGCGTACTTGGGCAAGGGTGGGGGCAAGAACTATGCCGCCGTAGTTAATCTCTACAAAGAGACGTTCCCCGATGTGAACATTTTCTGCATGATTATTCCCACCGCAGTGGAGTACTACTGTCCCCCGCGCGCAAAGACTGCCACCTTCCCCGAAACTGCCACTATAGACACGCTTTACGCGCACTTGCGTCCCGATGTCCTTCCGGTACCTTTATGGCAGGTCATGGCTTCTCATGCCGACGAACCGATCTATCTTCGCACCGACCACCACTGGTCTCCTTTGGGTGCGTTCTATGCTGCACAGCAGTTCTGCCGCGTAGCCGGAGTGCATGTGCCTCAACTCTCAGAGTTTGAACAGCATGTCACGCATCGTTTTGTCGGCTCTATGTATGGATTCTCTCAGGATATTTCGGTCAAACACTCCCCCGAAGATTTTGTTTATTATACGCCTCTCGGCGTCACCTACAATACTACCTATATTGTGTACGATGTGGACTCTCTCTATCAGGTGGTTGGTGAACACCGCCCGTATCAAGGGGAGTTCTTCCATCATTTCCGTGATGGGGACAGCCGCGCCTACTGCACTTTTATGGGAGGGGATACCAAGATTGCCAAGGTCCAGACATCCACCCGCAATGGTCGCAGGGTCCTCATCCTCAAGGATAGTTTCGGCAATGCTCTTCCCGGATATTTGTTCGGCTCTTTCGAGGAAGTGCACGTAGTGGATGGCAGATATTTTACCAAGAACATGGTGGACTATGTCTCCCAAAATGCCATTACGGACATCGTCTTCGCAAACAATGTGTTCAAGGCCTATGCCGGCGGCAGGCAGTACCGCCGCTTCCTCACCCAGCAAGGAACCCGCACCTACACCCCGCGTGTTACTGCTCCCGCACCTCAACCTGACACTTTGTCAGTTGCTTCGTCTGGTACGGTTTTTGTACAAGATTCTCTGCGTGTTAGTGCCAATGACACTCTACGTGCCGATAGCCATGATACGCTTACTGTCAAGAATAACAAACTAAATATGGAGTAATATGGAAAACTATCAAACAGAATTGAGTGCTCAGCGCACAATGGACCGCAGTGTCGCCGCTACCTTCATGCGCAATGTATATTATTGGATGGCAGGTGCACTCACTATCACGGGATTGACCGCTATGCTCGTGGCTAACAATCCCACGTGGATGCAAATTATCTTTGGAAACGCAGCGCTCATTTGGGGACTGTTCATTGGTGAATTGGTATTGGTTATGATCCTCAGTGCCGCTATCAACCGCATGTCTTTCTCTACTGCTACAATCCTCTTCATCTTGTATAGTATCATCAACGGGGTCACTTTGTCCAGTATATTCGTGGTTTACACGGCCGGGTCGCTTGCCTCTACGTTCTTTATTACCGCAGGTATGTTTGGCGCATTGGCTGTTTACGGAACAGTTACCAAGAAAGACCTCAGCGGCATCGGACGCTTCATGTTCATGACACTGATTGGCTTGATAATCGCCTCTATAGTGAACATCTTCATGCACTCTGAAACTCTTTACTGGATAACTACTTTTGTGGGAGTAGTGGTTTTTGCCGGTCTCACCGCTTGGGACGCGCAGAAGATTCAGCAACTCGCTCTCTCCGTGGATGGCGAGTCCGAGACATCGCAGAAAATGGCGCTGTTGGGTTCACTCACTCTATATCTGGATTTCATCAACCTCTTCCTCTATCTGCTTCGTCTCTTCGGAAAGCGCAACTGATACATGTACGCGCGATTGCTTTGCATAGGTCTCGCGCTTGGGGGGTGTGTTCTGGCATTCCCCCAAACAACTCTCCGCATTATGTCCTATAATGTGGAGAATTTGTTTTACCCCGAAGCAGACTCCCTCCACAATGATACGGAGTTTACGCCTGACGGAGCCAGGCATTGGAGTTTTACCCGCTACCGGCGCAAGTTGTCACATATAGCTGAGGTCATTGCCAATGTAGGCGGTTGGGATAGACCTGCTGTTATTGGCTTGCAAGAGGTGGAGGAGTTGCGCTGTCTTACCGACCTTGTCACGTACTGGTTACGCAATCAGCCTTACCGTTGTGTCCTCTACGAAGGACCCGATCTGCGCGGTATTGATGTAGGACTAATCTATGACACTACGCAACTGACCTTGGTCTCCTCACGTCCCATTCCCGTCACATTGTCCGATGATGAGCGCCCTACGCGGGATATACTCTATACCTGTTTTGCATTTTCAGACACCATCTTGCTGCATGTGTTCACCTGCCATCTCCCCTCTCAGTGGGGTGGACACCAGGCTTCCCAAGCGCGCAGAAAAGCCGCTCTGAACACATTGTCGCTCCGTACAGACTCACTCTTGGCGCTCAATGACAGCGCTTGTATTGTCATCATGGGTGACTTCAACTCCGACCCGCAAGACTGTCTGCCACCAATGTCCAACCTCATGCTCCCAATGGCGAAGGCAGGCAAAGGTACAGAGAAGTACCATGGGTATTGGGCTTGTCTCGACCAAATCTTCGTTTCACCGGCTTTACTCCCTCATGCGCAAGCCTCCATCTGCGAAGCACCTTTCCTCTTGGAGCCGGACAAACAGTTCCTTGGAATGCGTCCCCGGCGTACTTATCAAGGGTTTCACTATCAAAAAAACGGATATTCCGACCACTTACCTGTTATCTTGGAATGGACACCCCGAATCCCATAGGACGATTTGCACCCTCGCCTACAGGCAGGATGCACTTGGGCAATATCTATGCCGCGCTGCTCTCTTGGCTTTCTGTGAAGAGTCAAGGCGGGCAATGGTTGCTTCGTATAGAAGATATTGATCCTGCCCGTTCCCGACGTGTTTATGCCGAACAACTGATGGATGACTTGCAATGGTTAGGGTTGCATTGGGACTTGGGACCGTTCTTTCAGTCCGAGCGTTCTGCTGTTTATGAGCAGCAGTTGGAGCGGCTGCAAGCCACAGGGCTCACATACCCTTGTTACCTCTCCCGAGGCGAGATAATGGCAACACAAGCCCCGCACGAAGCCGATGGCAGAGTGGTGTACGGACCCGAACTGCGTGCCAAGAATGCAGCACTTATAGCCGGTGGCGCCCCCATGCGTACACCTTCGATTCGACTCAGAACCGTGAGTAAAACAGTTTCTTTTACGGATGAACACTACGGACTGCAAACATGCAATTTGGAACAGCAGTGCGGCGATTTTATTCTCAGGCGCAGTGCCGGCGCTTGGGCGTATCAGTTGGCGGTGGTAGTGGACG
>CAMOMF010000210.1 GCA_946619625.1 uncultured Bacteroidales bacterium | reverse complement strand
GTGGAAAGGGGTTTTCCTCGGGTCCTGGCGGGCGGGGGCGCCCCGCTTCTTGAACTTGGGGGGGGGGGTGCCCCCCGAGCCGTCGGTGCCGGTGAGTTGCATCTGACCGTTGGTGTAACTCATGCCCGCAGTGAACGAGCCGTTCATGGTGACGCGCAGTACGGGAAGAGCCGCTGTGTTTTGTTGGGCGTAAGCGGTCATGGTGGAGAAGAAAAGGAGGGCGAGGCAGGTTGCTGCAAAGAGTCGCCCCCAAATGAATTTAGTCGTCATATCCTTTGTTTTGAGTGAGATAATAATTCGTTTGCAATGCCGTTTGCGGAATAGGGAAAACGGTCAAGTAGCGGTCGAGAGGGCTGTCGGCGTATTTGCCGAAGCGTATCTGGTCCTGGCGGTGCCAACCCTCCCACATGAGTTCAATCCAGCGTTCGTAGTAGATATTCTCGAGGGTGGCTTGCCGGGGTTGAATGCTCATGTTCAGCGCCAATGCCTCGCGCGTGCGCACCTTGTCAAATTCGGTCTGTCCGTCCTCGCCATTGCGCACTTTGGCTTCGGCTATCATCAGATAGACATCCGCGAGCCGGAAGAGCACGATATCGTTGTTGCGCAACTGCCCGTCCATGATACCACCCGCGTCGAAGGCGTACTTGTGCATGCGTGCCCCCGCCGTTGCCACGTAGGGTGTGCCGGTAAGTACGGGTTTGACTTCCCGCGCCTGATAGACGAGAGTGTCGCCGTTGGACAGAACAAGCGGACGACCGTTCACACGTACCGTTCCGGCGAAGAAAGTGATGGCAAAACGGCAGTCCTGCGAGGGTGTGCCGTAACCGAATACATCCAGCGTCTCCAGGGTGGCGCAACTGCCGTTCTCGCCGCCATAACCCAGTGCCGCGGCATGTTGGTAGTGCAGGCTGCGGAACAGGTTCTTGAAGCGGGTGGGGTACATGGCGGGGGCCATCGGAATGGTGAAGATATTCTCTTTGGCATCCTCGTTATAGACGGCGAAACATTCCGTCTGACTTTCACACAGTTCGCTGCCCACGGCAGAACGGAAGATGGCGTTGCAGTAGTACTTGACCGCCTCCCACGCGGTCATGGGTGTCTGCCCGCACTGCAGCAGAATCGTTTTGCCGTCAGGATGCTCTTCGTCCGTCCAGTCATCGTCTGTCCAGACCTCGGCATTCAGTGCCATCTTGGCGAGCAGGAAACAGGCGACGGGGTACGTGATTCGTCCGTAGTATGCCCCCCGAGGGTTGCTGCGCTCGTCGGTCAAGTAGGGCAGGGCATCCTGCAACTGCTGCCAAACAAAGTTGAAGACCTCGCTGCGAGGCGACTGCTTCATGTTGTGGACAGATGTGCCGGCTTCCGTCACTACCGGTACATTGCCGAACAGGTCCATCAGATACATGTAGCACATGGCTCTGAGGGCTCGCACTTCGGCGGTATAGGTGTGGTGCTGTTCTTCGGTGAGCAACTGCTTGCTGTATGCCTCAATCATGGCAAGCGAGTTGTTGCACTGACCAATCAGGCCATACAGGTACAGCCAAGCGTTCTCGCATGCCTCGTTGTCCTCCGTCCAAGTGTGTGCGTAGAGGTCTAACCACAGCCCTCCGTCCAGCCAGTCGCCCCCCCTGACGGGGATAATCGCCTCGTTGGAGGCAAACGTCTGCAGGTCGTATATGCCGCGGTAAGTGCCCTGCAACCCCTTGCCATCCACATCGCTGCCCAGATAACTGTACAATGATAGGACAGCCTGTTTGTGGAGCGTGGATGCCGAGGTGATAACCGTCTCCACCCCCTGTCCGGAGTGATACTCTTCCTGCAGGAAAGAGCAACTGCCCAGCAGGAGGGTTGTCAGAACAATGAATATGCGTGGTGGTATTTTCATGAGTCAGAACTGTATTTGCATGGAGAAACTATAGGTTCGGCTGACGGGGTACGAGCGTTTGTCGTCCACGCCAAGGGTGTTGTTGATCACCGTACTGTTGATGATAGGCGTCAGACCCGAATAGGCGGTGATCGTGGCGAGGTTGTTCACCGAGAAAGACAGGCGCAGGGAGGAAAGTTTCCATTGCTCTTTGCAGGGCAACGACCAGCCGAGGTTGATATAATCAATATTGACGTAGTCGCCGTTTTCGAGCCAATAGTCGGTGACGGTGAGGTCGTTGATATTGGTGGCAGGAGCGGCTTGGAGCACGTTGTAATAGGGCATGCTGCCCATGTTCATATAACTGAGGGCGGTGCCGTTGTAAATCTTATGCCCGAAGGCGCCGTTGAACTGGATGGAGAGGTCGAACTGTTTGTATCGTACGGAGACGTTGGTGCCGAGCAGCACTTTAGGCGTGGCTTGTCCACACACGCGGCGGTCGCCTCCGCCATCCGACAAATCAATCTGTCCGTCTCCGTTCAGGTCGTCAATTTCGTAGATACGTTCTCCGCTTTCGATGCGTGCCAAGCCGGTGCTGTGAGGCAGATAGAACACGCCGAGGGGCTGTCCGGGAATCTGATAGACCACATCGGTGTTGCCGCCGTGCAGACCCGCACCGTTGACAGAGGCGATGGGTGTGTAGGTGGGGGCTGTCAGGTATTCGCCTTGGTAGTAACCGTCCAGGGAGATGAGTTTGTTTTGCTGCCATGTCAGGTTCATGCCGATATTGAGGTCCCAGTCGCGCGTCTGCACCGCTGCAATGCCGAAACCTACCTCTACTCCCTGGTTCTGCATCTTGCCAAGGTTGGCGAGCATCTTGTCATAGATAAAGGGTGGTACGGGCACGGTGTAGTTGTAGAGCATGTCGTAGATGTAGGAATAGTAGTAATCGGCAGTGAGAACCAACCGGTTATGCCACACGGCAAACTCTGCTCCCACGTTGGCGGTCTGCGTCTTTTCCCACGTGAGGTGCGGGTTGGCATTGCGGTTAACGCCCAACACCACATCGGGCAGTCCGTCCGCCTGAATGATACCCACGGGAACCATCAGTTCCAGCGACTGGTAGGGAGCGATGCCGCCCAGGTTGCCCGACAGACCCCATCCGGCGTTCATTTTCAGGCGTGTGAGCCAAGAGGCATCTTGCAACCACTCCTCTTGCTTCATGTCCCAGCCAATACTGGCAGAGGGGAAAAATCCCCATTTATGACCCTTTGCTGCTACAGAACTGGCATCGCCGCGTGCCGTGAAACTGACCGTATAGCGGGAGAGCGCCGTGTAACTGACACTACCCATGACGGAGAGCATTTGCTGCTTTTCCCACGTGCTGCCGGAGCCGTCCCACAAGCGCAAGGACCCCACGGCGATGTTGTGGTACCCGTATGCGTTGGATGCCAAGCGGTTGACCGTAGTGTGGAAACCCGTGGCGGTGCGCCCTTGCATCTCGCCCAACAGGGACGCCTCGACATGGTGCCGGTCCTCAAAGTCATAGGTATAGTGCAGACGCAGGTTGGTTAACCATTGGTTCGACTTGCCCGCTCCGCGGTAAATCTTACCCGTGCTGGAAACGTAGGTGGGGTAGAAATGGCTGTCCTCCTCGGCATCGTAACTATAACTGCCGTATGCCCGCAGCGTCAGGCCGTAGCCCAGGTCGCCCAGCATGCTGAGCGAGGTGTTGAAGTGCATGGCATCGTTGTGTTTCTGTATATCCAGCAGAGACTGCGGATGGCTGATCTGGCTGGCATCGGGATATCCGTCGTATCCACCGGAGGCATTGCGTCCCATGGGAAAAGTGGGGTTGAACGTGGCGGCAGAGTACCATAGTTTCTGCACGTCGTCCACGTAGCGGTTGTTACCAATGGCACCAAACAGCCCGAGGTCGAACCTGAGTCGTTTGTTGAACGCATGTTGCGTGATGTCCACTTTGCTGGTGAAATTGCGTGTGCCGAGGTTTGGTATGATACTGTTCGTCTGACTGAAACTGACCGAAGCGCGGTAGTAGGACAAGTCGGTGCCGCCCCCCAATGCAATATGGTGGTTCTGCACAAAGCCATTACGCAGGATGGTTCGTTGCCAATTGGTGTCTGCGCCGCCGTCCACGATGGACACTCCCCGCCCGTCCGCCACCTGTCGGTACTGTGCGGCTGTGAGCATGGGGAGGAAACGGTCGGGATGGGTGAAACCCAGGTCACCGGCATAACTGATGGAGAACTTGCCCTGTGCGCCACGGCGGGTACGCACCTCAATCACACCGGCGGCTCCGCGTGCGCCGTATTGGGCTGTCTGTGCCGCGTCTTTGAGGATGGTGAAAGACTCGATATCCCCAGGGAAGATTGTGGCAAGTGTGCGCAGGTCGGACGACATTCCGTCGATGATAACCAACGGCTCGTTGCCGCCCGTGAGGGAGTGGTTGCCACGTACACGTACGGAGGAGAGCATTGCCTCGGGGTTGCTGTTTGAACCCACCGTGACACCTGCCGTCTGTCCGTTGAGTACATCCAACGAGTTGATAAGGAACCCTCGGCGTGAGGTCTCTACGTGGAGGGTGTCGGTGAGCGACTCGATTTTCTCGATATTCTCCCGTCGCGCTTGTTTAGGCGCAGCCGTGGCGACTGCCGTTACCAATAGGAGAAAGAGGAGGTATATGTGGCGTACGTGCTTTACTGTCATGGTGTTACAAGAATAATTTGTCCGGGTAACGAATGTCTGTCAGGTAGAGTCCGTCGGGAGGCATGGACTGACCTGCGGCGCAGCGTGACTTGGACTCAACAACCTGTTGCATTTGGGCAATGGTCATTTGCCCTCTGCCCACCTCGAAGAGCGTTCCCACGACGGCGCGAACCATATTACGGAGGAAGCGGTCCGCCTCGATAGTGAAAACGTGACACGCGTTCGAAACAGCCAAGGGATTGGTTCCTGTGGGGGCTCTATGCAAGGAACAGTCCGGCATGAAGGGCAGGGGGCGCTCCTCCCAAAATGCGCGGCGGACGT
>CAMOMF010000209.1 GCA_946619625.1 uncultured Bacteroidales bacterium | reverse complement strand
TTATTATGTTATTATTATGATATTATTATGTTATTATTATGATATTATTATGTTATTATTATGATATTAGCATACTCTGAGTAGATTAAGAAAAGTATTTTTTGCAAGATATAACTATACAAACATGGATACAAAGTACAATCCCACAGACATCGAAGCCAAATGGTATCAATATTGGCTTGACAACAAGTTATTTCACTCCGAGCCGGATGGGCGCCAGCCGTTCACTGTCGTTATTCCGCCCCCCAATGTAACAGGCGTCCTGCATATGGGGCACGTGCTCAACGAGACGATACAGGATATCCTCGTCCGCAGGGCGCGACAGGAAGGCAAGAATGCGTGTTGGGTCCCAGGTACAGACCATGCTTCTATTGCCACGGAAGCTAAGGTAATCAAGCGCTTGGCTGAGCAAGGAATCAAGAAAAGCGACCTTACTCGCGAGGAGTTCCTCAAGCATGCATGGGCGTGGACAGAAGAGCATGGAGGCATTATCCTCAAGCAACTTCGTACTCTCGGCTGCTCATGCGACTGGGACCGTACCTCTTTCACCATGGACGAGACACGCTCACGCGCTGTCATCAACGTCTTTTGTGACCTATATAACAAGGGACTCATTTACAGAGGACTGCGCATGGTCAATTGGGACCCCGAGCGACAGACCGCTCTTTCCGATGAAGAGGTCATTTACCACGACGAGCATTCTCACCTTTACTACCTCAAGTACTACGTTCAGGAGCAGAACGAAGTGCACCCAACCGGTGAAGAAGGCGAGGTGGTGCACAAGGATGAAAAAGGATACTATGCTGTAGTGGCAACTACTCGTCCCGAAACCATTATGGGCGATGTCGCCATGTGCATCAATCCGAAGGACCCCAAGAACCATTGGCTCCGCGGCAAACATGTCATTGTACCCAAGGTGGGACGTGTCATCCCCGTTATTGAGGACCGATATGTCGAAATAGATTTCGGTACAGGCTGTCTCAAGGTCACTCCTGCGCATGATGTCAACGACTATGCACTCGGGCAGAAATACAACCTCGAAGCCATTGATATCTTCACACCCGATGCACATCTTAGCGAAGCGGCAGGGCTATACGTAGGCATGGACAGGTTCGAGTGCCGCAAACAAATTGTGCTGGATTTGCAGGCGGAAGGACTTGTCGAGAAAGTCGAGGACTACGACAACAAAGTAGGCTACTCTGAACGTACCAATGTACCTATCGAGCCGCGTCTTTCGCTCCAGTGGTTCATACGCATGCAGCACTTTGCTGACATTGCACTGCCGCCGGTGATGAACGATGAAATAGTCTTCTATCCCGCTAAATACAAGAACACTTACCGTAATTGGTTGGAGAATATTAAGGATTGGTGTATCTCACGTCAATTGTGGTGGGGGCATCGTATTCCCGCATATTACATCAAATCTCTCCTTGCGCAGACTGGCGCTGAATCCTACCCCGAAGATAAGATCATCGTCGCTCCGTCTTTGGAGGATGCACTGCTTAAGTTGCATGAACTCAAAGGGTGTGAGGCACTCACCGCCGACGACTTGGTACAGGATGAAGGCGCACTCGACACATGGTTCTCTTCTTGGCTCTGGCCCATCAGTCTTTTCGATGGCATAGAGCATCCCGACAACAAGGAAATTCAGTATTATTACCCCACAGCCGACCTCGTAACCGGACCCGACATTATCTTTTTCTGGGTCGCACGAATGATAATGGCAGGATATGAATATCAGGGTAAAATGCCTTTCCGTCATGTCTATTTTACAGGTATAGTGCGAGACAAGTTGGGACGAAAGATGTCCAAGTCACTCGGCAACTCGCCCGACCCGCTCGACCTCATTGCACGATTCGGTGCGGACGGAGTCAGAATGGGTATTCTCCTCTCCGCACCTGCCGGTAACGACATTCTCTCCGATGATGCTCTCTGCGAGCAGGGACGTAATTTCTGCAACAAGATTTGGAACTGTTTCCGTCTGGTCAAAGGGTGGGAGGTCGCAGACGCTGCCGAACAACCCGTCTATGCAAAGTTGGCGGTTGATTGGTTCCAAACGAAACTCACCCAAACCGAAGCCGAGGTGGAGGACCTCTTTGCCAAGTACCGCCTTTCCGAGGCACTCATGACCATATACAAACTTTATACCGACGAGTTCTCTTCTTGGTACTTGGAAATGGTCAAGCCCGCTTATGGGCAACCTATTGACGGTCAGACGCTCAGCGCAACTCTTCGTTTCTTCGATTCGCTCCTCCGTCTTCTCCATCCCTTCATGCCGTTTATCACCGAAGAACTCTGGCAGAACCTCACTCCCCGCGCTGAAGGTGAGTCCATCATGACCGCTCCTATTAACACCTCTGCTAAGGGAGTAGAGCCTTCCGATGGGCAGAAGAGTTTGAATAACCTTTCGCTCCTTAACCTTGTTGAGGAGATGAAGGAAATTATCGCAGGAGTGCGCACCATCCGCTTACAGAAGAATATCGCGCAGAAAGAGCAACTCGAACTGCAAGTTGTCTCTGCCCGACATCTGCCCGAACAGGTAGAGGCAGTCATCATCAAACTCTGCAACCTCTCCGCTTTGCATTATGTGGATGCGAAAGATGCCGGTGCGGCATCCTTCTTGTGCGGTACTACCGAGTATGCTGTCCCCCTCAATGCCTTCATCAACGTGGAGGAGGAGATTCAGAAACTGGAGGCGGACCTCAAGTATCAGGAGGGTTTCCTTGCAGGAGTAATGAAGAAACTCTCCAACGAGCGCTTTGTGCAGAATGCCAAGCCCGAGATAGTAGCTCTCGAGCAGAAGAAAAAAGCCGATGCCGAGCAGCGTATCCGTACTATTCAGGCATCCCTGGATGCACTCCGCAAGTGAGAAGCAACCTCAACCATAAGATAACCATAAGATGACCATAAGATGACCATAAGATGACCGAGAGATGACCGAGAGATGACCGAGAGATGACAACACTGTTTATATGACGAAACCCTTCATCATAGCCGGACCCTGTGCCGCAGAAACACGCGACCAAGTTTTGCTGACAGCACGACTGTTGGCAAGGCTTGGCGTCAGTGTGTTCCGTGCCGGAGTATGGAAACCCAGAACGGAGCCGGGAGCCTTCGAAGGGGTAGGCAACAACGCTCTGGACTGGCTTCGCGAGGCGCAGCAGGAAACGGGAATGTCTGCCGCGACTGAAGTGGCGACTCCCGAACATGTCCGCGCCGCTCTTCTGCATAACATCACAACGCTCTGGATGGGGGCGCGCACAACCACCAACCCTTTCCTCGTGCAGCAGATTGCCGATACGCTGCAAGCCGAAATCGCCGCTGGACATGTCACCACTTCGCAACTCTTGATACTCATCAAGAATCCCGTCTCTCCGGACTTACGCCTGTGGAAAGGAGCCATTGAACGCATTCGGCGTGCTGGTGTCACGCGTATCATGGCTGTACATCGTGGTTTTCAGACGGGGCAACCTACATCTTATCGCAATGCGCCTGTCTGGTCGGTTCCTTTCGCACTCAAGTTGCAGTTCCCCGATATCCCGCTGATTCTCGACCCATCCCACTTGACAGGTAAAGCCTCGCTCGTGCCCGATTTGTCTGCGCAGGCGATGTCACTCGGATACACCGGTTTGATGATTGAAGTGCACCCCGATCCTGCCCATGCCATGTCTGACAACCAGCAGCAACTCTCCCCCGACGAACTCACTGCACTCCTCGCCGGACTCACGACAAGGCAAGAGAGCACCGACAGCGGACTCTCCGGCTTGAGGCAGCAATTGGACGAAACGGATGACACCCTCTTCTTCTTACTTCTTAGGCGTATGCAGATTAGCCGGCAAATAGGTGTCTTCAAGCGTGAGCACAACTTGCCGGTTCTACAGGAAAAACGATATGCCGAAGTCCTTTCACGTCGCCTTGCATGGGCAAGGGAAAACAATCTTGACGAGGACGCTGTGCGGCGGATTATGGACGCTATCCACGAGGAATCCTGCCGCTGGCAACTGTAATATTCTCTCCATTCTTAAAATAGGGAACCTTTTTCCCAACAACAGGTATTGCATATTTGAAAAATATGCAGTAACTTT
>CAMOMF010000208.1 GCA_946619625.1 uncultured Bacteroidales bacterium | reverse complement strand
TCAACATCTCGTTTGAATAATTTGTCCTTTATGACACTGGACCGAAGTCGCCAAATACGAATAGTAACGACCCTCCTGGCACTCGTGCTGGGAGGAGTTGTATTGTTCGCTTTTCGTGACCATACGTCCATACAACGATACTACAAGCACCAAGGCACCGTTTTCGGCACTTACTACAACATCCGTTACCAGGCCTCTGAGGACCTCGAGGACGCTATTTTACAGCGGTTGAAAGAGTTTGATGCCAGCCTGTCCACCTTCAATCCGCACTCCACTATCTCGGTACTGAACCAAGGGCGCGACACGGTGTGGGATGACTATTTCACCGCCATGTACGAGACGGCACAGGAAATAAACGTTTTATCCCACGGTGCTTTTGATATCACGGTTGCTCCGCTTGTAAATGCTTGGGGGTTTGGTTTCTCAAACCGCGAAACAATTACCCCCGAGCTAATTGACTCTCTTCGCGGGGTAAAAAACATACTTGATGCGTCTGCCATTGCCAAGGGGCAAGCCTGCGACGTAGTGGCAAACCTGTTGCACGAGCATGGCGCAGACAACTACCTTGTGGATATAGGGGGCGAGGTCGTTCTCCATGGTGTTAATGCTCAAGGCGAGCCATGGAGGGTGGGGATAACCAAACCGATTGACGACCCGTCCGGGCAAGTGAACGAAGTGCAGGAGGTGATTGCATCTACCAATTTGTGCATGGCTACGTCGGGAAACTACCGCCAGTTCTACTACGAAGGCGGTATGCGACGCTCACATACCATTGACCCCAGAACCGGTTATCCCGTCAACCATAACCTGCTCAGCGCCACCGTGGTAGCACCGTCTTGCATGCGTGCGGATGCACTGGCTACGGCTTGTATGGTCTTAGGGACCGATTCGGCGCTTATGCTCATTCGTGAACTACCCAAAACTGAATGCTATTTGATTTATGCTACGGATACGGCGGATTCGCTGGCAGTTGTTCATACTGAAGGCTTTCCGCTATAACACTAATACCTTATGAAAAGAACAAAAGAAGCAATTGTTGCTGATTGGTTACCACGCTACACAGGAAAGGCGCTGGACTCGTTTGGACAGTACATACTCCTGACTAATTTTAACAAGTACGTGCGCATGTTTGCCGAGATGTTCGGGGTACCGGTAGAAGGCGAAAATGCCAACATGATTTCTGCAACTGCCAACAACATCACCATCATCAATTTTGGCATGGGGTCGCCAAATGCCGCTTTAATAATGGATATGCTCAGTGCTATCCATCCCAAAGCAGTGCTTTTCTTAGGCAAATGTGGCGGACTGAGGGACAAAAACAAAGTGGGGGATTTCATCCTGCCGATTGCGGCTATTCGCGGAGAAGGTACCTCCGATGACTATTTCCCTCCGCAGATTCCCGCACTGCCCGCTTTCCAGTTGCAGCGTACCACATCCTCTGCCATTCGTGACTTTGCCTACGACTATTGGACCGGCACTGTTTATACTACCAACCGCCGGGTTTGGGAGCACGATTTGGAATTTTGTGAACATCTCCGCCTTACACGCGCACAAGGTGTTGACATGGAGACCGCAACGTTGTTTATTGTCGGTTTCCACAATAGTATACCTACTGGTGCCTTGCTCTTAGTTAGTGATATGCCTTTGCAGAAAGACGGAATCAAAACCGCGGCAGGAGACAAAGTCACCACTGCAAAATATGCTGAAGACCACCTCAAAATGGGCATCAAATCTCTCACCAGTCTCCAAACCGGAAGCCGGACAGTTAAGCACCTGAGGTTTGACTGATGTAATACACGATTGAGTTAGTAAAGTCGTCCTTTATGAAAACCTACGAACAAATAATGCTTGAACTTCGCAAGAAGCAATATTCACCGGTCTATTTTCTGGCTGGTGAGGAGCCTTATTTTATCGACAAGGTGGCTTCCAGAATCGAAGCGGAAGCATTGGACGAAACATCCAAATCGTTTGACCAACAGGTCCTTTACGGACGTGATTTGGATAATATCGGGCAGGTGATTTCTTATGCGCGGCAGTTCCCCATGATGGGGGAGAAAACCGTACTGATTGTCCGCGAGGCACAGATGCTGAAGAAGTGGGAGAACTTCGAATTGTACTGGCAGAACCCGATGCCGAGCACTATTTTAGTAGTATGCTACAAAGGTAAGCCCGATGCAAGGCTGAACGCATTCAAGGGAATCGCTAAAACCGATTACTACATGGAGTCTGCTAAACTGCGAGATTATCAAATAAACAAGTGGATTGCAGACCTTATCAAAGAGAAAAATTTGCAGGTAGAACCCAAGGTGGTTCAGATTTTGGCGGACTCATTAGGCGCCGACATGAACCGCATTGAGAAAGAGTTGGAAAAACTGGTGAGCGGTCTGCCCGAAGGCACGCAAATCATTGATGCCGCAATGGTGGAACGCAATATCGGTATCAGCAAGGATTTCAATGGGTTTGAGTTGCAAAGGGCACTCATTGACGGCGATGTGGTGAAAGCCAACAGGATTGTGAACTATTTTGCTGATAATCCAAAAGAACATATCATCGTCAAAGAATTGCCATTGTTGTTCCGATTTTTCTCGAACTTACTGATATACCTGTATTTGCCTGACAAAACAGACCGCGTGGCGGCCCCTATATTAGGAGTGGCACCCTATGCAGTTCGCGACTACCAGGCAGCGGCAAGGCGTTTCACCAAGATGAAAGCATTCCGCGCTATCGGTTATATACGCGAGGCGGATGCACGCTCAAAAGGTATAGATTTTCCCAATTCGAGCAATGAAGCCGATATTTGGAAAGAGTTGATATACAAAATATTGCACTGAGGACGGATTTGGGACTGCTTGCAACCTCATTAAAAACTGCTAAAATGTCCCATGTTAATTTTTAATTATTAATTTTTTTAATTGATTTAACTATGGCTTATTTATTCACGTCAGAATCGGTGTCAGAAGGACACCCTGACAAGGTGGCGGACCAGATTTCCGACGCCGTTTTGGACAACTTTTTGGCAAATGACCCGCAGAGCCACGTCGCCTGCGAAACGTTGGTTACCACTGGGCAAGTGGTTCTCGCTGGCGAAGTGACCAGCAACTGCTACATTGATGTCGGACAGATTGTGCGCAAAGTGATTGCCGATATCGGCTATACCAAGGCGGAATACAAGTTTGAGGCAGAAAGTTGCGGTATTTTCACGGCACTGCATGAACAATCTGCAGATATCAATATGGGAGTGAGCCGCGCCGAAGCCATCAACCAAGGTGCCGGAGATCAAGGCATGATGTTTGGATATGCTACTGACGAAACGGATAACTACATGCCTCTGACACTCGACATTGCGCACACCTTAGTATATACGCTCGCGCGCATACGCAAGGAAGGGCAGCAAATGAAGTACCTCCGTCCCGATGCCAAAAGTCAGGTGACAATTGAGTATGATGACTGCGGCAATCCGTTGCGCATTGATACGATTGTGCTCTCTACTCAGCATGATCCGGATGTTACACAGGAGCAAATTCGCCGCGATGTGCAGGAAATACTTATTCCGCGTGTGCTCTCCAGAGACAGCCGGTACGCCAAACTATTCAGTGACAGCCATTACAAACTATTAGTGAATCCCACAGGGCAGTTCGTGATTGGAGGTCCTCACGGTGACACCGGATTGACGGGTAGGAAGATTATCGTTGATACATACGGCGGACGTGGAGCACATGGCGGCGGCGCTTTCTCTGGGAAAGATCCGTCCAAAGTGGATCGTTCTGCTGCCTATATGGCGCGCTACATGGCGAAAAACCTTGTTGCTGCCGGTGTTGCTCACGAGGTCTTGGTACAAATCAGTTATGCCATTGGTGTGGCTGAACCCGTATCGCTGAATGTCAATACTTACGGAACCTCCACAGTAGGAATTTCTGACGGAGAAATTGCAGAAAGACTTGCAAAATTGTTCGACTTGAGACCTTATGCCATTGAGCAAACATTAGGACTGCGCAAACCTATCTACACCGAAACGGCTTCCTACGGACATGTCGGTAGAACACCGCAACGAGTCAAGAAACAGTTTGTGGATGGCAACGGGAAAATGTTTGAACAGGAGGTAGAACTATTCACATGGGAAAAACTGGACCGCATAGAGGATATTAAGAAATGTTTTGGCTTGTAAGTAAAAGGGTAATCAGAAATAGCCGGATATGACTTCAAAGATGACAAATAGCCAAAAAGGCTTACTCATGGCAGGTATCATTATGCTGATAGTTCTGCTGGATCAGGCACTCAAATTTTATATCAAATTGCATTTCCACCTGGGAGAATCTGTACAGATTTTCCCATGGTGGCAGATTTGCTTCATTGAGAACAACGGGATGGCGTTTGGTATTGAGTGGTTTGACAAACTGTTCCTCACGCTGTTTCGCATAGTGGCTGTGGGGTTGTTGGTTTGGTACATGGTGGACCTGATCCGCAAGCAAGCCCGCACTGGCTATTTGGTGATGATTGCTTTGGTAACGGCAGGAGCGCTGGGGAATATCAGAGATTTTATGTTCTATGGACTGGTATTCTCCGATTCAAGCGCTTTTGAAGTAGCAAAACTTGTCCCCTTTGGTGAAGGCTATGCTCCTTTTTTCTACGGCAAGGTGGTGGATATGCTCTATTTCCCACTCATTACCAACTCGGCAGGAGAGGTGCTGTTCTTCCGTCCCGTGTTCAACCTGGCTGACTCTGCCATCACGGTGGCTGTCATTCTCATTCTGCTTTTCTACCGCAAAGATTTGAATGACACACTCTCTAAGGATTCCGCAAAAGACAAAACGAAAATTGAAGAATAAACAGCTCATATTCATTGCATTGGTTGCCCTGCTATGCGGGTGTACCATCCGACCTAACGGTGTTCTTTCCAAACGAAAGTTGCAGAATGTATTGTACGACCTGCACAAAACGGAAGGCGTGCTGCAGGAAATAGGTTACACCTATGCACACGATTACGAGTCTTCTGTTTATTTTCAAAGTGTTCTCAATAAGCATGGTGTTACGCAGGCGCAATTCGATTCCTCACTTGTCTGGTACACCGACCACCCTTTACTGTTCAACAGGGTGTACCCTCAGGTGCTGGACCGTTTGAAGGCAGAACAGGAAAAATATCAGCAGTTAAGTGCCGAAGCAATTGACATGCGTGAAAAAGCGCGTGAAGCCAAGAGAACTAACAATTGGGAAAAATGGATGGAACAGCATACCAAACCCATGCAGTTTTACCTCTGGAAAGATACGTTTTGTACCGATTTTACGCCTCCATTGATGGAAAAAGTCACTTTTTCTGAAAAAAATGACGAAAAAACTTGCATAAATGAAAAAAAAGTAGTACCTTTGCAGCCGATTTCTAAAAATGGGGATGCTATGCTCCTACGTAAACATGATTAGAAACGATATATTTTATTAATAACTCGCTCGGTTGTGTAGTGTAAAGATGTCTATAGGCCGGGCCATAAACAACAAAAGAAAGTGAATACTTTAAGTTTGAAGACCGTTTCTGTGAGCAGAGAAGATGCGCTGCAGCAGAAAGAATGGGTTGTCATCGACGCAGAAGGACAAATTCTTGGCCGTATGTGCTCGAAAGTGGCTAAATTGCTGCGTGGCAAGTACAAACCCAATTTCACCCCAAACCAGGATTGTGGTGATAACGTGATTATTATCAATGCCGCTAAAGTACAAATGACCGGCAAGAAAATGACGGATCGTCAGTATGTTCGCTACACGGGTTTCCCCGGTGGACAGCGTTTCATGACGCCTGAACAGATGCTCGCCAAGAGCCCGGAGGCGTGGATTCGTAAAGTGGTAAAAGGTATGCTCCCTAAGAACCATCTGGGTGAGCGCATTATCACGCATTTGTATATATTTGCCGGTGCTGAACATAACATGCAGGCTCAGCAACCAAAACAATTGGATATCAACACTATTAAATAATAAAGTCAATGGAAGTAATTAATGCACTCGGACGACGCAAAGCAGCAGTTGCACGCGTTTTCGTAAGTGAAGGTAATGGTCAGATTACTATTAACAAGCGCCCGCTTGAGCAATATTTCCCCTCTTCCATCCTTCAGTTTATCGTTAAGCAACCATTGAATAAACTCGGTGTTGCTGAGAAGTATGACATCAAGGTAAATCTGGATGGAGGCGGTTTTAAGGGACAGGCAGAAGCTCTGCGTCTCGCTATCGCCCGCGCACTGGTAAAAATCAATGCTGAGGACAAACCGGTCTTGAAGGCAGAAGGATTCCTGACTCGTGATGCCCGTGAGGTGGAACGTAAGAAACCCGGTCAGCCGAAAGCTCGTAAGCATTTCCAGTTCTCGAAACGTTAATCGAAACCATTCCAAATTGTCGGGACACCGCAAGGTTTACCCGACAATTGTTGCGAGTGGCCTAAAGACTTGTTGGCAATTCTTGCGTTTTTGTCGAATATGTGCTTGACAAAAGCGTTATGGTTACGACTCGCAATCAGTGGTAAATAAATAACTAATAATTAATCAAAAAAATGGCACGTACAAATTTTGAACAATTGTTGGAGGCTGGCTGCCACTTTGGTCACCTCAAACGCAAATGGAATCCTGCAATGGCTCCTTATATCTTTATGGAGCGCAACGGAATCCACATCATCGACCTGAACAAAACCGTAGTTAAGATTGACGAGGCTGCTGAAGCCCTGAAAGCAATCGCTAAGAGCGGACGAAAGATTTTGTTCGTATCAACTAAGAAACAAGGCAAAGACGCTGTTGCTACGAAAGCGCAGGAGGTAGGAATGCCGTACATCACTGAGCGTTGGGCTGGTGGTATGCTTACCAACTTCCCCACTATCCGCAAAGCCGTGAAGAATAT
>CAMOMF010000207.1 GCA_946619625.1 uncultured Bacteroidales bacterium | reverse complement strand
TCCGTCTGACGATAAAGCGTAATTAAAAGCCCTGGGGGCCTCCTCTCTCCAAAAAACAAACAGTTCCTTGGTTTGTTTTTTGGAAAGCCATGCGGACGAAAGGACTAAAGTTGCGATGAGACTATACGTTCGGCACCCTCCGCTCTCCAAAAAACAAACAGTTCATTGGTTTGTTTTTTGGGAAGCCATGCGGACGAAAGGACTAAAGTTGTGATGAGGCAATACGTTCGGTGGACGAAAGGACTAAAGTTGTGATGAAGCAATACGTTCGGTGGACGAAAGGACTAAAGTGAGATAAGGCAATACGTTCGATACCCTCGGATGCGGAAATTATAATTACGAAATATTGAAATATTAAAATACCACAAGAAACATGAAAAAAGGATTCATCCCCTTGTTGTCTGCCCTTGTACTGGCAGGCTGCGGAACGGGCACGTCGTACCAACAGACGACCCAGAAACAAGTTAACACCATCATCAAAAACGCCCCCTTCCAGATGGAAGTGACGGTGCCCAAGTTCCCGGGCATGGTTTACAATGTGCTGGACTACGGTGCCGACCCGACGGGAGCCAAACTGTCAGGCGAGGGCATTCAGCATGCCATTGACCTGTGCTCGGAAACCGGCGGCGGAACGGTACTCATCCCTGCCGGCGTGTATGTGACCGGTCCCATTGTGCTGAAATCCAACGTACGACTCTACACCGAGCCGAACGCTTTCATCCAGTTCTCCGACGACTACGCACTCTACCCTGTCATAGACGCTTCGTTCGAGGGATTGGACACCAAGCGTTGCCAGTCGCCTATCAGTGCCCGCAATGCAGAGAACATCGCCATCTGCGGTGGCGGCACGTTCAACGGCAAGGGCGACAGTTGGCGTCCGCTGAAAAAAAGCAAAGTGACAGGTGCGCAATGGAAACAGAAAATCAAGAAAGGTGTAGTGGATGAAGAGAAAGGCGTGTGGTATCCTGACTCGGCAGCCATGCTGGCAACAGCATTGTGCGAGGACCAGAACGTGCCTGTCCTGCCCGCAGGTGCCACTCAGGAGGACTGGGAGACGATCCGCACTTTCCTGCGTCCGGTGATGCTGAACTTCATCGGCTGCAAGAACGTGCTGCTGGAAGGCGTTTGCTTCGAGAACAGTCCTGCATGGAACCTGCACCCCTTCGTGTGCGAGAACGTAGTGCTGCGCGACCTGGACGTGCGCAACCCCTGGTACTCGCAGAACGGCGACGGCGCGGATGTGGAATCCTGCAAGAACGTACTGATTGAAAACTGCCGTTTCGACGTGGGCGATGATGCCATCTGCATGAAATCAGGCAAGAACGAAGACGGCCGCCGCAGAGGTATTCCTTCGGAGAATATCTTCGTCAAGAACTGCGTCGTTTACCATGGTCACGGCGGTTTCGTGGTTGGCTCGGAGATGTCCGGCGGTATCAAGAACATCAACGTAGAGGACTGCCTTTTCATAGGAACAGACGTAGGTCTGCGTTTCAAATCGACCCGCGGCCGCGGCGGTGTGGTGGAGAACATCTTCATCAACCGCATCAACATGTCCGACATCGTCAATGAGGCACTTCTGTTCGACCTTTTCTACGGTGGCAAGGGTTCAGGCGAAGAGACCGAGGAGGAGATTGCCGCCCGCATGGGTACCTCTATCCCCGAAGCAGACGAGACCACGCCCGCTTTCCGCGACATCACTATCCAGAACATTATATGCAAAGGCTCTAAGCAGTCCATCTACTTCAACGGTCTGCCAGAAATGAAGATTCAGAACGTCAACCTTGCCAACATCAAGATGTCGGGCAAGAAAGGTGCAGTCTTCAACCAAACCAACGGTCTCACCCTGAAGAACGTAGAGGTGGAAGCCGAGGAGGGTGAGTCTATCATGTTGTCAAAGAGCGTTGATAATGTGTCGATTGAATAAATCATTGCTACTTGTATGCCTGTGGTTTGTCGGACTGACCGGTCCGGCAACCGCAGCACAGGTGCGTTTTAACATCCGGCCTTACCAAGAGGCGGCAAGCGCCGTCCCCGTAGTCATCCGGCTGAGCGATTGCCCGCAGATCCTGCCGCAAGAACGCTGCTCGTTGGCGGTGTATGTGAACGGCAAAGAGGTGGCTTCGCAGTTGGACGACTTGGATGCAGACGGCATGGCGGACGAACTGGCGTTCCTGGTGGATATTCCCGCACGCAGGAAACTGAGTATCTGCATCAAGCCGGTCAAACATCACCGCACATACCCCCGGGAGGTGTTTGCCGAGATGTTCCTCAAGAGCAAAGAACCCCGCGAGGGCTTCACTCCGCACAGTGCAGAGGGGAAGAACTACTACATCAAGCCGGTCACAGAACAGACTTTTTTCCCTGGCGAGGACTCCTACCACTCCATGCACCACCATGGGGTCGCTTTCGAGTCGGCACTGATGGCATACCGTATCTATTTCGACAAGAAACAGACCATTGATGTATATGCCAAGAAAACGCCGCGTTTGGAGTTGGACGCAACCAAATGGTACCCGACAGACGAGCAACTGGCAGCACACTACGGTGACGATGTGCTACGCGTAAGCGGCTACATCGGAGTGGGTGCCTGCAAGCCCTGGAACGGCAAGAAAATGGTACATTTCGACCCGGTAGCAAGCCGCACCCAACGTATAGTCAGTCAGGGACCGGTCCGCACAATCTGCGAAGTGACAAGTCATGGATGGCAAGGTACGGACATCACCACCCGCTACACCCTCTATGCCCGACACCGCGACGTAGAGGCGGAAGTGTTCATTACTCCCGCGCAGGGCGACACGGTCAGTTGGTCTGCTTTGCAGTTGGTCACCGGCGTACAGCGTATCGGTGAGGCTAATTTCTACACCAACCACAAGAACCTCGTTGCGTCGTTTGGCACCGCCTACCCCGTCAATGATACAGTCAAATATGCCAAGGAGACAGTGGGGTTGGCAGTGTATGTGCCGGAACAATACACCCGCGAACTGGTGCGTGACGCCAACAACAACTTGGTGCTGCTGAAAGCAACTCCTTATATTAAATACTATTTTACCGTCGTCTCGCTGAAGGAGGACAACCCTCCCGCACGGACGGACGGACAATTCTTTACATTTGTAGAACTATGGGCAACAGAATTAGAAAAACATTATTTATCCTTTTAATACTTGCGTGTGCAAACGTCTCCGCCCAAGTGCCGGACGCGTACAAGACACGTTACGCCGCGCTGGAGGGCAAAAGTGGCGCTTCGCTTTTCTCCGCATTGGAGAGTATTGCCGCCTACGGGCATTCATCCCTCTCTTACGACGGTTTGTACAACGCTTTTCTGCAAACCGATGCAGACAATTCGGGATACTTACTGGACATGTACTCCACCTGCCGTTTTACCCTGTCAGATAAATGCGGCAGTTACTCCAATGTGTGCGACTGTTTCAACCGCGAACACTCGCTACCTAAATCATGGTGGGGAGGTTCCAAGAACTCCGCCTACACTGACTTGTTCCACTTGGTTCCCACAGACGGAAAGGTCAACAACCAACGAGGCAATGCACCGTTTGGAGAGTGTGCCAACGGAGGGAGTCTTGGCGGGCATGCATTGGGTAAGTTGGGCTCTTCCACCTTTTCGGGTTACACCAACGTAGGGTCAGTTTTCGAGCCGGACAACCAATACAAAGGCGACTTTGCACGCGGCTATTTTGCCATGATTGTCAGATATGGTACCTCTATTGACCTAACCAAATCCAATGGAAGCACGATGTTCAGTAATACCAATAAGAACATCAATGCCAGCAACCATTTCGGTCTGACCAATTATAGTGTTGCCCTGCTGATGAAATGGCACCGCATGGACACCGTCTCTGCCAAAGAGGTAAAGCGCAACACCGGTATTCAAGCCACGCAGGGCAACCGCAATCCGTTCATTGACTGCCCCATTTTGGCAGAATACCTATGGGGCAACAAAGCAGGTCAAGCCGTCAGTTTGTCAGACTTGCAGGCATGCGGTTGCGTGGATAACGATGGAGGCACAGCATTGGAGGAGGTTATCGCCACTACTGCTGACGAGGTGTCCCGCCTTGCTCCGGTGAGCGCCATGTCCGTGCCGGAAGGTATTTTCTTGACCTGCCTGCCCCAAGGAGTACACGTTCTCCTGTTCGATGCACAGGGAATGCTCTTAACGCAAGAGAAAACCACGTCACCCGAACTGACCCTGCCCGTACGCAGCGGGTTCTATCTGGTGGTGCTGTCCATCGGCAACGAGACGCGCGCCATTAAGATCAAGCGGTAAATACAACAAAACACTGCCACCCTTGCGAGTGGCAGTGCTTTGTTTACACCGTTGGTTATTACTTACGAATACCCAATTCTTTGATAAGAGCACGATAGCGCTCGATGTCACGCTCCTTGAGGTATTCAAGCATGGCACGGCGTTTGCCGACCAGCACGGTAAGCGCACGCTGCGTACCAACGTCTTTGTGGTTCAGCTTCATGTGCTCCGTAAGGTGCTTGATACGGAAAGTGAAAAGTGCAACTTGGCTCTCAACGGAACCGGTGTTTTTGGCATCTTTGCCATACTGAGCAAAGATCTCAGCCTTTTTAGAAGAATCTAAATACATGTAATGTATAAAAAATAAGTTAAACGATTATGCCCTTGCAGGATATACCATCTCAACAATGACACATTTATGCACCAGAGGGCAGATGCCACACGAATGCGGGTGCAAAGTTACAACTTTTTTTTGACATACACAAATAAATAAATAAAAAAAGAGCAAAAAAGTGCATTTTTTTGCCATAAGTGCATTTTTTTTGAGGAAAAAGCAAAAAAAATTTGCATATGTTCGAGAAATTCACTAATTTTGCATTGTTTTTGGAATGAAAGTATATGAACTATTTATTTTTTCGCACAAAGCTATTGCCGTTAGGGTGTTTTAGCATAGAACAAATCAGTGAGTTTGTTCCGGATTACGACCGGAACAGTATTACGCGTTGGGTGAAGAAAGGCTATTTGATGAAGTTGCGCCGCGGTCAGTATGCTTTCCGTGAGAGCACGCAAGAGCCGGACTTTGCTTTGATTGTGGCAGGTCAGATGGTTTCTCCGTCCTACCTGAGTTTGCAGTATGCTTTGGCGCACTATGGAATGATTCCTAAACAAGACGACATCCAGTACACGAGTGTCACTACACAGAAACCTGCGGTATATGAGAACGCGCTGGGCGTTTATTCTTACCGCAGCATTGCACCGCACCTGTATTTCGGCTATCAGCCGTATGCGTTGCCCAATGGTCGCACATTCATGCTGGCGACACCGGAGAAAGCACTACTTGATACGCTCTATTTGCACCCCGACTTCGCCACGGAGGACGGAAAACGCGAGTTGCAGTTGAACGCCGAGTTCATGACCACACAGTTGAACGAGAACCGCCTATATGAGTACCTTGCCAACTGGAAGAGTCCTGCTCTTTCCACCCGCGTACGTACGTTGCTCAAACAATATATCAAAGGATAGGCATAAAAGGTTAGGCATTCAGCACTAATCGGCAAAATAAAAGGGGACTCCGCGGAGTTCCCTTTGTTTTTATCCCTTGGGAAGGAGGCTAAGCCACACGAAATTTACGTTTTGCTCATCCCTCAGTGATGTTACGCCCATCTTATGGTCATCTTATGGTTATCTTATGGTCATCTTATGGTCATCTTATGGTC
>CAMOMF010000206.1 GCA_946619625.1 uncultured Bacteroidales bacterium | reverse complement strand
TGTTAGGTATCTGTCCGCCCGTGGAAACAATCACGCCGTGAGGGTGCTCCAACTCGATGAAATCCATAACACGTTCGGAGGTTAGTTCATCGAAATAGAGTCGGTCACACACGTCGTAGTATGTAGAAACAGTTTCGGGGTTGTAGTTAATCATGACAGAGCGATACCCGTTTTGTCTGATGGTGTGCAAAGCTTGGACGCCACACCAGTCGAACTCTACGGACGAGCCAATGCGGTATGCGCCGGAGCCCAGCACCACGATGGATTTCTGATCTCCCTTGTACTGTACATCGTTTTTCGTTCCGCAATAGGTGAGGTAGAGGTAGTTGGTTTGCGCAGGGAACTCGCCGGCGAGAGTGTCAATCTGCTTGACAACCGGCAGAACCCCCATTTGCTTGCGGTAAGCACGCATCTTTAGGACGGCTTGATCCATGGTCATGGAGTGCCCCAATCCCACTGCTCGTGCAATCTGGAAATCAGAGAAACCTAACTGCTTGGCGCGGAGCAGCAAGTCGTGGTCCAACGCCTCCAATCCGGGCAGTTTTTTGAGTTCGGCATCGATGCGAATAATATGTTGCAGCCGCTGCAAGAACCAGCGGTCTATCTTGGTGAGTTCATGAATACGTTCGACACTGTACCCCTGGTACATTGCCTGGGCGATGGCAAAAATACGTTTGTCGGTTGGTGCTTTCAGCGCAGCATCGAGGTCGTCCACATGAAGTTCTTTGTTCTCGGTGAATCCGTGCATGCCTTGCCCTATCATGCGTAGACCTTTTTGTATGGATTCCTCGAAGGTCCGCCCTATTGCCATCACTTCGCCTACTGATTTCATGGAACTGCCCAATTCGCGATTGACGCCTCGGAACTTACCCAAATCCCAACGAGGGATCTTGCACACCACGTAGTCGAGTGCCGGCTCGAAGAAGGCTGAAGTGGACTTGGTGACGGAGTTGGTCAGTTCGAAGAGTCCGTAGCCCAGTCCAGGTTTGGCTGCCACAAAAGCGAGCGGATAACCGGTCGCTTTGGATGCCAAAGCGGAGGAGCGGCTGAGACGGGCGTTTACCTCGATGACGCGGTAGTCTTCTGATTCGGGGTCGAAGGCATATTGTACGTTGCACTCACCCACTATGCCCAAGTGGCGGATGATACGAATCGCCAAAGCACGCAGTTTGTGGTACTCAGAGTTGGTGAGCGTCTGCGAAGGGGCAATGACAATAGACTCGCCGGTATGAATACCCAGGGGGTCGAAGTTCTCCATGTTGCAGACTGTGATACAGTTGTCGTAACGGTCACGGACTACCTCATACTCTATCTCTTTCCACCCTTTCAGAGATTTCTCCACTAGGACTTGTGGGGAGAAAGAGAACGCTTTCTCGACCATGACGTTGAGTTCGTCTTCATTATCACAGAAGCCCGACCCGAGTCCGCCAAGCGCATATGCAGCACGGATGATAACCGGATAACCCAACTCGGCAGCGGCAAGTCTTGCCTGTTCAGGCGTCTCACACGCTTCGGACTTGATGGTTTTGACGTCTATCTCGTTGAGTTTCTGCACAAACAGTTCGCGGTCCTCGGTGTTGATAATCGTTTCAACAGGAGTTCCCAACACCTGAACATTGTACTTGTCCAACACGCCTGACCGATGGAGCGCCACACCACAATTGAGGGCAGTTTGTCCACCGAAAGAGAGGAGAATCCCGTCGGGACGCTCTTTCTCAATGAGACGCTCTACGAAATAAGGCGTAACCGGCAGAAAATAAATATGGTCTGCCACCCCTTCAGAGGTTTGTACTGTGGCGATATTGGGATTGATAAGAACCGTCTCGATGCCCTCTTCGCGAAGTGCTTTCAGTGCCTGCGAGCCGGAGTAGTCAAACTCTCCCGCCTCACCTATCTTGAGGGCACCGGAACCAAGAACCAATACTTTGTGTATGTTTTCTAATTTCATGTCAGATTGTACTATAGAAGTTTCACGAAGTCATCAAAAAGGAACTCGGTATCTACCGGTCCGGAACATGCCTCGGGGTGGAACTGCGCAGAGAACCAAGGCTTGGTGAGGTGACGTATACCCTCGTTGGAGCCATCATTCATGTTCACAAACAACTGTTCCCAGTCCTTGGGCAGGGTGGCTGCATCGACGGCATACCCGTGGTTTTGCGAGGTGATGAAACAGCGGTCTGTTCCCACCATGCGTACCGGCTGGTTGTGCGAACGGTGACCGTACGGCAGTTTGTAGATGGTTGCCCCTGCCGCTTTGGCAAGAAGTTGGTTGCCCATACATATTCCGAAGACGGTCTTACCCTCCTTTAACCAGGTAGCGATAAAGTTTACAGTAGGGGAGCATGTGTCGGGGTCACCGGGTCCATTGGAAAGAAAGAGTCCATCGGCCTTGATCGTGTTGAAATTGTAGTCCCAAGGGACACGTATCACTTCGACGCCTCGGCGGAGCAGGCAACGGATAATATTGTGCTTGACGCCACAGTCCACGAGGATGACTTTCTTGGGTGCGCCTTCGTTGTAGTGAATCACCTCTTTACAGGATACTTGTTCCACGAAATTGACCCCTTCGTACTGTGCAGTTGGGGCAGGTTCGCAGCCCTCAATCTCGATAGCGCCCAGCATGACCCCCTGCTCGCGCAACAACATAGTCAGGGCACGTGTATCGATGCCGGTTATTCCCGGCACCCCCTCACGTTTGAGCCAATCAGCGAGGGCCTCATGGGCATTCCAGTGACTATATTCGCCACTATACTCGCTACAAATTATCGCCCGCGCATAGATACGGTCGGACTCCATGAATGTTGCCAGTCCGTCCGGACGGAAAGAGAACTCCGGCACGCCGTAATTACCTACCAACGGATAGGTGAGCGCCATCAACTGCCCTGCATAACTGGGGTCGGTGAGTGACTCAGGATATCCCATCATCGCGGTGTTGAACACCACCTCACCGCTGACCGGAACGTCCGCGCCAAAACTGAAGCCCTCAAATGTAGTGCCGTCGCTGAGTTTGAGAATTGCTTTTTTCATTACCTCCATATAGTTGCTTCGCGGTCAGGTCCGACCGAAATGATCTTGATAGGTGTTTCGAGTTCGTGCTCCAAGAAATGTACGTAATTCATAAACGCCTCGGGCAGTTCGTTTTCTTGAGTGCAGTGAGTGAGGTCTTGCTGCCACCCGGGGAGTTCCTCATAGACGGGTTCCACGTTCCCCTCTATCGAAAACGGGAAGTCGCGCGTGATTTGATCATCTATCCGATATGCCGTACAAGCCTTGATGACAGGAAAAGAGTCGAGCACATCCGATTTCATCATGATGAGTTGGGTGACTCCATTAAGCATGATTGTGTAACGAAGGGCTACCAGGTCAATCCACCCGCAACGGCGCTCACGGCCTGTGACGGCTCCGTATTCATGCCCGATAGAACGTATTTTCGCCCCTGTTTCGTCAAATAGTTCAGTTGGGAAAGGTCCGGCACCTACACGTGTACAATATGCCTTGAAAATGCCGTACACCTCGCCGATGCGACTTGGCGGCAGTCCGAGACCGGTACAAGCACCGGCACAGACGGTGTTGCTGGAGGTGACAAAGGGATATGACCCGAAGTCCACGTCCAGCAGCGAGCCTTGTGCACCCTCGCAGAGGATAGACTTACCCTCCGCCAAACACTTGTTGGCGAAATGCTCGCTGTCAATGAAGCGGAATGTGCGCAGATACTCTATACTCTCCATCCACTGCTTTTCCAACGCCTCGAGTCCGTCCATTGACACGGCTTGACCGCCTTTTCTGACGGCGGCTTCATTGAGAGAATGGATCATGTCAATATGTCGCGCTTTAGCCTGAGCGTACTTCTCGGGGAAACCAACGAAAATATCACCCACGCGGAGACCATTGCGGCTCACTTTATCGGTGTACGTAGGTCCGATTCCCTTACCGGTAGTGCCTATCTTCGCCTTGCCCTTGGCGGCCTCGTTGGCCTGGTCGAGCAAGCGGTGTGTGGGCATAATGAGGTGCGCTTTCTTGGATATGAGCAAGCGCTCTTTGAGGTTGTGACCGGAAGTTGCCAACTCCTCTGCCTCGTTTCTAAACAAAATCGGGTCAAGCACTACGCCGTTGCCTATCAGGTTGAGTTTATCGCCTTGGAAGATACCGGACGGAATACTGCGGAGCACGTATTTCTGACCGTCGAACTCGAGCGTATGCCCCGCATTGGGTCCACCCTGAAAACGGGCAACTATATCGTATTTTGGAGTAAGGACATCGACCATTTTGCCTTTGCCCTCATCGCCCCACTGAATGCCTAAAAGAACGTCAGTGTTATGGAGAATCTTAATTGCATAAAGATACAATCTACGTTAATCATATAGTAATCGAGGGTGAAACATTTGTCCACCTCCTCGGGGGTGAGTTGCTTCATCACTTCGGGGGTTTGTTTGAGAAGGTCCTGCATCTGCCCGCCCTCCATGAGAGTGCGCATGGCGACCGGTTGCACCAAGTCGTACGCCTGCTCACGAACCAAACCTTTTTCTATCAGCGCATTCATCACACGCTGGGCGAAGATGGCACCGTGGGTGAGACCAATGTTGCGGAGCATATTCTCCGGATAGACCACCAAATTGTCCAATACCCCCATAAGCCGTGCCAACATATAGTCGAGCAGGATGGTAGCATCGGGCAGTACGATTCGTTCGGTGGAGGAGTGGGAGATGTCGCGTTCGTGCCAGAGAGCGATATTCTCTGATGCCGTACACATATACCCTCGCATAACACGTGCACAGCCGCAGATATTCTCAGACGAAATCGGGTTGCGCTTGTGAGGCATGGCAGACGACCCTTTCTGCCCTTTGCGAAAAGCTTCTTCCACCTCTCTTACTTCCTGCCGCTGCATATTGCGGATTTCAAGAGCAATCTGCTCCAATGTACCGGCAATCACGGCAAGGGTGGACAGATAGAACGCATGACGGTCCCTGCCAAGCACCTGCGTGGCAATCTTAGCGGACTCAATGCCCAAATGCTCGCACACATACTGCTGAATAAACGGAGGAATGTTCGCATAGTTGCCTACTGCACCTGACAATTTGCCGGCTTCCACTCCTTTTGCCGCCATTTCGAAGCGCTCTACATTGCGTTCCATAGCGGAATACCACAACGCCCACTTGAGGCCGAATGAAGTGACATCAGCGTGCATGCCATGTGTGCGACCAATGACCGGCGTGTATTTGAATTCGTTAGCGCGTCTTTTCAAAACGGCCATAAACTGCTGCAGGTCATCGCGGAGGATGGTGTTCGCCTGCTTGAGCAGATAACCGTTGGCGGTATCCACCACATCGGTAGAGGTCAGCCCGTAATGAACCCATTTGCGCTCTTCACCGAGCGACTCGCTGACGGTGCGGGTGAAAGCAACCACGTCGTGACGGGTGACCTCTTCAATCTCATGAATGCGGTCCACATCGAAGGTAGCGTTGGCACGCAGCTTGGCTACGTCCTCTTTGGGGACTACCCCCAATTCGGACCATGCCTCTGCGGCGAGTATCTCTACCTCCAGATAGGCTCGGAACTTGTTTTCTTCAGTCCATATATTGCGCATTGCCGCGCGAGAATAACGATCTATCATGATTTACTTGACGTTATAGGATATACAGTTATAGGCTTTCATGACCTTGTCGAGGGCTTTCTCGACCGACTCGTCGGTAGCGAGAACGACTCCGTAACGACGATGTCCGTGTACCTCCGGTTTGCCGAACAGGCGCAGTTGAGTGCCCGGGATAGACAGGGCTTTGTCGAGTCCATCAAAAGTCACCTCTGTGCCGTCGCCCTCAATGACGATAGCCTTGCTGGCGGAGGGTCCGAAGAAACGGATCTCGGGGATAGGCAGTCCGAGTACGGCACGTGCATGGAGCGCGAACTCACTCAGGTCTTGACTGATCATCGTGACCATGCCTGTATCGTGCGGACGAGGACTTACTTCGGAGAAAATCACCTTGTCTCCCTGAATAAACATCTCCACGCCAAAGATTCCGAATCCGCCTAAAGCGTCCGTGATAGTCTTGGCAATGTGTTGTGCCTGATTCAGCGCTTCAGCCGTCATGGCTTGCGGCTGCCACGACTCACGGTAGTCGCCGTCCACCTGATGATGACCAATGGGCTGCAAATAGGTAGTTCCGCCTATGTGACGTACGGTGAGTAGCGTTATCTCGTAGTCGAAATGGATAAAGCCCTCGACGATGACGCGCCCTGCACCGGCACGGCCGCCTTGTTGTGAGTTGGTCCAAGCAGGCTCTATCTCAGCCTCGGTGTGAATGGTCGATTGTCCATGGCCGGAGGATGACATGATGGGCTTGACTACGCAGGGAATACCTATCTCATGAACGGCTGCGATGAACTCGTCATGGTTGTCAGCGAACTTATAGGGCGCAGTGGGCAGGTGCAGTTCCTCT
>CAMOMF010000205.1 GCA_946619625.1 uncultured Bacteroidales bacterium | reverse complement strand
CTCCGGCAGCCGGTAAAGCAGCATGAAAAGGATGGCGAGCCACGCTCCTTTTTTGGTAAAGAAAGTAGCGTATGCGTTGCCCATCTCACGCAGTGTGGAGCCGGGCTTGCCCGTTTCAGCGGTACGAGGTCTGTCCTCTGCAGGTTTGGGCAGCACCAACAGGTGGTAGAGCGTAATAACACACATCACCGCTGCCGTCACTCCCAAGGTCACTTCCCATGAATAGGGGATATCACCGGTACGGGTCTCCACTACGCCGGCAATGAACACCAACACACCTTGCCCGAAGACCGAAGCAATCCTGTAGAACGTGGAACGTATGCCGATGAAACGCGCCTGACTGCTTTGGTCATGCGCCAACATATAATATCCATCCGCAGCAATATCGTGCGTGGCGGATGCAAACGCGGCAATAATGAACAATATCAATGTAAACGTGAACAGCCCCACCTCTGTGCCCTTGGCGGCAATGGTGGCAGCGTCCGGTTTGGGCAACGTCAATGTCAACAGAATGCACGCCACGGTCAGCAAAATCTGCATCGACACAATCCACCAGCGCTTGGTTTTCACCACATCCACCAGCGGTGCCCAAATACCCTTGAGAAACCATGGGAAATAAAGCAGCGTCGTGAAAAAGGCCAGTTGGTCGTTCGGCACGCCCATTTTGGCGAACATCATCACCGAGATATTATTGACTAAGAAATAAGGGATGCCCTCAGCGAAATACAGCGTCGGCACCCAGAACCAAGGGGAAAGTGTTTTCTGACCGTTCATAGCATTGATTTCTAAAATCGGCTGCAAAGTTACTGCTTTTTTTTGACATATGCAAGGTTTTTTGGAAAAAAGTGTCAGCAAAAACCGTCAAAAGAGCAAAATACTCACTTTTGGGTATTGCACATGTCGGAAAAAAGCAGTAACTTTGCACTCAGTTTGCAAATGATTAAATTGTAAATTGTCAAATCGTAAATAAATTTATGTCTCACGAACATCACCACGACCACGGAGCACATATCCGGTCGATAAACGGAATTGTCATTCTCGCCATTGTACTGAACGCCGTCTTTGTATTGATTGAAGCGGGCGTGGGCGTATGGCAACACTCGCTTTCCCTGTTAAGCGACGCAGGGCACAACCTGAGCGATGTGTTCAGCCTGTTATTGGTATTGGTTGCATTCCATTTGGCAAAGATTCACAGCAACGAGCACTACACCTACGGTTACAAGAAATCAACGGTGCTGATTTCGCTGCTGAACGCTGTTATTCTGCTCGTTGCAGTGGGGGCGATTATTATCGAAAGTATCCACAAGTTCAGCGAGCCGTCTCCAGTGAACGGTGCAGCTATCTCGTGGACCGCTGCCGTGGGTATCGTGGTAAACGGCGTCACCACGCTGTTACTGATGCGCGGGCAGAAAAACGACCTGAACGTGCGCGGCGCATTCCTTCACATGGCGGCAGACACACTGGTGTCGGTCGGTGTGGTGATAAGCGGTATTGTTATCACGCTGACCGGATGGGTGATTATTGACCCCATCATCTCACTGGTTATTGCGGCGGTGATCCTCGGTTCCACGTGGAAGTTGCTGACCGACAGCCTGCGTTTGTCGTTGGACGGAATGCCGGAAAACATACAAATCAATGAGGTACGTGCACTGCTCACCTCCAACGAACATGTGCTCGACGCCCACCATATCCATGTGTGGGCCATCAGTACCACGGAGAACGCACTCACCGCCCATATCACCGTGGACAGTCTGGACAATTGGGCGGATACTGTCCGCCTCCTCAAGGAAAAACTTGCCGCATACGGTATCACGCACGCCACCCTGCAGCCGGAAACACCCGACATGCCCTGCGGAGAACACGAATGTTAGAGTTGCTTGACGGGGAAGGTGAAATAAGTATCGGCAAAAGGCTCATTTTTGAGGGTGAAATGCCACCACTCGCTGTCAAGGGCTTTGAAGCCGTGGCGGAGCATGGCACGCCTGAGAATCAAGCGGTTATTCCATTGCTCCTCGGTCAGAGCACCACCCAAATACTCGCCGGTATCGGGATTGCCGCAATAATCGGGGTGCGCTTCGATGCCAAACCAATCGAACGTACCGCCCATGTCCACCTCTTTCTCGGTGCGCATGTCGAAAAGTGTCAGGTCCACCGTCGAGCCACGGGTATGACCGGACTTTGCCATGATATAGTCCTGCTCGAACAAGACGGGCTTGTCCAGCATGGGGTAAAAGAATTGTTTCATGCAGGTATCTGCCGGGTCCTTCGACCAGCGAACAAAATGGTCAACAGCCTTTTGCGGGCGATATGCATCATAAATTTTCAGGCGATAACCCAGTGCCATCACATCGTCACTGACCGCTTTGAGAGAGTCCGCAGCCTCTTTGGTGAGCAGCGCCACGGGTTGCAAATAACCGTCTATGCGTGTGCCAACAAAGTTGTACGTGCCAAAATACCGAATCTCCAAAATAACATCAGGCACTACATCGGTAATATTGACAAAAGAACTACTATCCGCCTCGAAGGGCAATTTTTTACGCTGATGACACGCTGTGAACGCCAACAACGCAAGGAGGGAATAAATAAGAATAACAATTTTTTTCATTTTCGCCTTTATTCATTCACTTTTTTGGGGCTTGTTCATCCGCTTTGCCAACCCGATGGCAGCGGTGGGGCAAACCAGCCGGCACAGATGGCATCCCACACACTTGGTTCCGATGATACGCGGTTTACGGTCTTCAAACACAATGGCTTGGTGCCCTCCGTCCATACAGGACACATAACACCTGCCACAACCGATACAACGTTCACGATCTATTTTTGGGAAGACCATGGTATCCCTGTCCAGGCCAGAAGGCAGGACGATGTTGGGCAGTTCCTCGCCTACCAGTTTCTTCAGTTCGGTGATTCCACGGCTGCGCATGTAGTGCTGCAATCCCTCAGTCAGGTCGTCAATAATACGATAACCATACTGCATCACAGCTGTGCAAACCTGCACGTTGCGGCAACCCAACTGAATAAACTCCAGCGCGTCACGCCACGTCTCGATGCCACCGATACCACTGATATCCATATGTTTCTCCACCCCCGCTTTGCTCAGGATGGGGTTGCCAGTCATCTCGTATATCATGCGTAGCGCGATGGGCTTGACCGCTTTACCAGAATAACCACTGATCGTTTTTTTCCGGCTGACCTCGGCTTCGGGGTTCATAGTGATGGATTTGATTGTATTGATGGCACTGATACCATGCGCCCCGGCATAGTAGGATGCCAGCGCGGGCGAAGTCATGGACATGATGTTCGGTGTCATTTTCGGGATAACAGGTATGCTGACCGCCTCATTGACATAAGACGTGTAGAACATGACCAATTCGGGGTTTTGCCCGATGTCACTTCCAAGTCCGGTGAGACGCATTTGCGGGCAGGAAAAGTTCAGTTCCACCGCATCGCATCCCGCCGCCTCCGCCATCTTCGCCAACTCAATCCATTCTTCCTCGGTCTGCCCCATGATAGAGGCGATAATACGCTTGGAGGGATAGTTCTGTTTCAGGCGTCGCAAGATATCAAAATCCTCGGTGTAGGGGTTCTCACTCAGTTGCTCCATATTTCTGAACCCGACAAAGGGAGTCCCCTCTTTACGCACCGCATCGAACCGCGGTGAGACCTCGCGTATTTCCGCCTTGGTAATAGTCTTGTAGAACACTCCTGCCCAACCGGCTTCAAGTGCCCGCGCCACCATATCGTAGTTGGTGCAGATGGCGGAACTTGCCAAGAAGAACGGGTTCTCGCACACCATGTCACAAAAACTGATTTCCAGCGATGGCAACGGCTCGTTTTCGCCGGTCTGAAGGCAGTCGGGGTTGTCTGCCTGCAAACATATTTTTGCCAGTTCGCTGACGCGAATGGGTCTGTCGTAGTGGATACATGCCTTTTCGGCAGACTCCAACTCCGCCTCGGTCAGTTGGTTGAACAATCGGGTGGCAGTCCACAAGTTGTCAAAACGAGCGGCTCTAATAGCACGCGCCACTTTCTGTCCACAGGGTGCATCATGGCACAACAAGCAGCGTGCCGTTTCTTCATTAAGGTGTAACATGGATATTGTTTTTAATTCGTAATTGGACTGCAAAGTTACAAAAAAAAACTGAATTGTGCAACATTTTGCGTCAAAAACCGCATTTTTTTTGTCGTATTAGACCAAAGTATGGTTGGAAGAACCATCAAAACAGTGGGTGCAAACGCACTTGCGGGGCAATCCAATCGCCTCTATAAGTGTCTCAAGTTTGGTGAATTTGAGAGAATTGAGACCGAACATATCAGCAAGCGTTTGCACCATTCGTTTGTACTCGGGCGAATCGGTGACAGCATAGGCTCGAACCCGTTCATCGTCCAGCGCTGCCTCTTCGCCCTCCAATCCGGCAATGACGCGCCGGGTGATAAGTTCCATCACCGACTTGGACTCCGAGAAATTGATGAAGGGGCAGTAGAATATCAGTGGCGGACAAGCGGTACGCATGTGGATTTCCTTCGCTCCACCCTCTT
>CAMOMF010000204.1 GCA_946619625.1 uncultured Bacteroidales bacterium | reverse complement strand
CTCTGCTTGTAAGGCAGATGCTCTAAACCAGCTGAGCTAAACGCCCTTGTTTTCAAAACCGAGTGCAAAGTTACTGCTTTTTTTTGACATGACCAAATATTTTGGCAAAAAAATGTACCCAAAAGGCATTTTTTACCCATTTTCGACCGTCTTCGAGGGACAAAATAGTGAATTTCTCGAACGAAAGGCATATTTTCGTTCTTCGATCTGCTTCTCCGTGCTCGAACGAAAACAACATTTTCGTTCTCGATCCCTATAACAAGCATCGGGTGATGACCGAGCGAAGACCGAGAGATGACCGAGAGATGACCGAGAGAAGAAAAAGTGACTAAACCTATTTCAGTATATGACTAAACCTGAAAAAGGTTGACTCAATAACTGAGTTGTAATCTTAAAAATAGTAAACTTTTGCCTCGAGACCTAAAAAGGTTGCCCGAAGGTCGAAAAAGGTTTACTCATTTGAAAGACGGTGCAAAGATACTGTCCCATACTCAGTTGTTAGAAGATGGAGCGGGATTATGGGGGGAGCGGGTGATCAGCGGGTGATTGGTATAGGTTCCGCGTAGGGAAAGGGTGGACTAATCCACCCTATTCCCGTTGGTATCGAAAAGGAGGTGTTCGCCGCCCGGAGTCACTTCCACTTCGAAGAGGTGGTCGTTGACGAGGCGCACCATGTAGTACTTGGCAGGGATGATGACGTTGCCGTTGTGGTCTATCACTCCGCTGCCGTAGCCTACATCGTAGCGGAAGAACTGCGGTTCGAGAGACATGACGACTGCATAGTCCTCGGAGATTTCGGAAGGATATTTGTCGATATATTCCAACATATGGATGCCGTCGTGTACAAACGGACGGATGACCTGCAAGGAGAAATCCACCTGCTGACCAATACCTTCCCTTTGGAGCAGGAAGCCGTTTTGGTCGTCGGCACGCTTGATGTTGTCGTACTGCATGGGCAGGACCACTTTCCCTTGGCTGTTGAGCAGTCCGTACAGTTTGCCATCGGAGAAGCGCCTGTATCCATGATAGGGTCTGTCGATTTCGCGGTACTGCGGCGCGAGCACCCAGTTGCCGTTCATGTCAATCAGTCCCCACTGCCCCTCAGGCGAACACATAGAGCAAGTGCCGTCATGGAAAACGAAAGCCATGCAAGAGGTATAATTGACGGGGAAGTGCTGCGGGAAGGCGGGTTCACCGGCGGTATTGAGGAAGGATACATATCCGTCCTGATAGACCGCAGCCAGTCCTTCGCTGAAGTTCCACGCATGCTCGTACTGAGCGGGAATGACGATCCGCCCTGTACGGGTATTGATGTAGCCCCGCTTGTCGTTTTTGTCCCGGAAGACAAGGAGCGAGTCGGACGACTCGTCATCATGGTAGATATATTTCAGTTTGGGCGTAGTGTACTTGCCTGTCCGCACGTCCTTGAGGCGGACGAGCCCGTTGTGACAGACTTCCTGGATGTTTTCAGACAGCCAGACCATGTCATCAGGGGGCGAATAGTGCCGGCTACGCCTGTCCTGGACATAGAGTGAGAGAATAATGCTTGCCAAGATTCCCACAGAGATTGCCAGCACCGATAGTGCCACAATCATGATTTTTTTCCAAATGTTCATTGTTTTGATGTTTAGATAAGAATGTTAGTAATGATACCTGAATTTCTCCACCACCTTGCCGGTGCGGTCAATCTTGCCGATGAGGGTTACCTCCTCGTCGTCCGACATACCGAATCCGTCCTCGTCCATGTAGTAACTGCCATCGGGACTGATTTGCCATGTTACTTCGGCTGTTCCTTTTCTGTAGTTGTGGATAATCGTGGGGAAGAAAGCATTGAGGTCGTGTGCCCTGTCGAGTGCCTTTTGCGGGATCGCCTGCGGCAAGAGAGAGTCCCAAAGGATATCCTCCTCGGTCACGGTAAGGAGCCGGAAATCGTTGTCCATGAACTGATACGCCTTGCGGGTGGTATGATTGAGCAGGAAACGGGGTTTCCACCATCCGCAGCAATATTGCTGAACGACAGCCATGTTCTCACCCAGCCGCTCGGTACGGAATGGGTCCTTAAAGAAAGTGGCATTGAGCAGGATACGATAGAGTTTTTCCTCGTAGGATTGAGGTCCCTGCATGGAGTTGATTTTTTCTTCGATAGTCATTGTTGTAAGAATTAAAGGGTTAGCGTACTTCTGTGCCCTACAGGCAGAGAAATCACGATTAATTGTTTTCTGTATTAGGGATACAGACGTATTCAGGTCCGAACCATTCGTCCAAGAGTGCATCGGCACGCAGTTGCATGTCGGGGGTGATTTTGTCGTGCACTCTGTTATAGACGAACATGATGGCTGCGGTTTCGTCCAGCACGCCAATCACCTTGAATACGGCTCGGGGCAAGAGGGAGAAAGGCAGGATGACGTACGCAATACAGCCATAGATAAGTGCGCGGTCGAGGAGAGTGGTCTTGTCGTCAATCATGACGAAATAGAACAGCAGCAGGGGCCGGAGAGTGGCACGTCCCGCCGCTTTGCCGTAACGCAGGATATACGTCCACAGAATAGCAAAACGTTTTTCCCAATTGACCTGCTTGAGGCGGTCCAATAGTGTGCCCAAAGGGCGATGGAAATACATCGCCAACAGAATGAGAATACAAATGGTAAGCATAGTACATATGGTTTGATGTTGTTTGATGTTGTTTGATGTTGTTTGATGTTGTTTGATATTGTTTGAACCCTCAAACAGTCCGAAGGACTATCAAACTCTCAAACTATTTCAAACAGCGTAGCGTTCAAACTCTCAAACTATTTAATTAAAAAAGCGTAACCAACCATGGTGAAATGATTGGTTACTGCTATAGAGAGGGGAAGGAGGCGGAATCTATCAGTGGGAAGTAAAAAAAAACTTGGTTCGGACCGCCTGCTATATTTATACCATCGGGGAGACCTTATGCGGTGGCGGTTTCTTTGCGGAACAGGTTGACGAGGAACTGCGCCGTTCTTTTGCCAATGACACTACTGCCGGCGGCAATGACGGCAGGCACATTGAGGAGCGCTTCCTTGATGGCATGACGGCGGACACGGCGTTTGTTGGAGATACTGGAGACAGCATCGGCTCCTTGCTGCAGATACGTGCGGGTGATGTATCCTATACGGAGGGTCATCAGGGCATTGAGGGTGCCGTCAATGGCTGCACTGACCACGAAGCCGGGAATGCGGATACGGCGGAGGACCGAATAGAGGGAGAAGCCCTCGGCAGCATCGGCGGCATCGGGCATATCCACGGCATCGGCGTCCATGTCGCCGTCCGGCATGTCGCCGGGGGCATCACCCATGTCAAAAGGAGAGACGGAACCTGAGATAGTGAGGGACTCGGATATGGCGTAGGTGATGAGCGCCGTCGTGAGGATACTGCCATACATACGCATCAGTTGGCGGTTGGAGGGACGGAAACCCGAGGCATTGATGATATCGGAAATCATCCGGACATTGAGGTAGATGACGCTGAGTGTATCGACCTTGCTGTTTTGGGAGATGGCGGTGACCATGAACACTGACTTTGCCCACTCGCGAATGCGGCGGTTAATGCCGAGGACACCCAGTTCGGGATTACCTGAAAAGCGCAGGTCCAGTTCGTGCTGAATGATATAGCGGAGGCGCGTCTCGTCGTCTGCGGCATCGGTCAGTTGCTGTTTCAACTGCTGTTGGTGCATGGTGCGGAGCGTAGGCTGGGCGGAGTCCTCGCCGGCAGCGGGCTTGTCGGGGATGAAGTTGCAATGACTTACAAGAGAGGCACCCATCTGCTGCAATTGCGGCAGGGACAGTTGGTCGTTGAGGCTAAGCACAGGGAAGGGCGGCGTGCGGTAAATATGCACAAACGGCAGAACCAGATAATACATGACGATTACCGCGATAATGCCATAGAACAGATACTCCGTCCACCAGAGGTGCGTGACTGTGGCAATTTTTTCCCCGATAATGAGGATGTTGCCTGTTAGCATCAAGGCGAAAAAGAGGACAATCAGTCCGGTTATGATAATGAGGTTGCGTTTCATACTTGTTTTGGGACGCAGGTCACTGTGCCTGCAAAAAAATAATTGGTTGTTATGATGAGAAGAGGTGATACCTATTTAGTGAGGCTTGATACCTATTCAGTAGTTGGAGGCGGGGAGGGAAAGAATCTATCAGGGAGGTGCGTTTTTTATGAGGGGCAGTGAGATGACACCTTGCATAAAGGACGCTTGATGGTATGGAGGTCCTCTCATCAGGTAGCGATAAATGTGTGGTCGGGGGTCCTTTATACGTATTATACATAGTATAATACGGTTTGGGACTTGATAATAAAGAATCTAATTGCCCTCGTTGCCTTCCCTGGAAACACATAAACATGTGAATATGTGCAAATTGTGCAAATCCAGGGCAAGGAAGCAGGGCAATTAAGATACATAGTTTTCAGCACTTACCTATAGTATTAATTGCCCTCGTTGCCTTCCCCGGAAAGACATAAACATGTGAATATGTGCAAATTGTGCAAATCCAGGGCAAGGAAGCAGGGCAGTTAAGATTTACAGCTTTCGGTACCTTCCCGTTGATGTTCGGATTATCTTTTTGTCGTTACAAGCCTCCTGCAGGCGGCTCTTGACAGTCCTTTGCGATATGCCGAATTGCTCCCCGACCAAGTAGGCATCTTTAATGGTGAATTTGACCGGTAGTTGATGCAGAAGGTCATCAGTTCCCATCTTTTTGGGGCGTTCGAGGCGGTTGAGAGGGAGGGGGCTTTTGCTCTGGGGCAAGAGGAGAACCAGTTGGGCAGCGTGGCGGAGGAGTTTCTCGGCAAAGAGGATGAGGAGGCGGAAATCATCGTCACTGCAATAGAGGACATCGGGTAGATTGGATGCAGTCTTTCCCTCGGAAGCGGTAACATCGGCAATGTGAGCGGTATGCGGATGATCTGAATTAGAAGAGGAGGCGGAGTCGTCCCTGCGGAAGACCTTGTCCACCAGTTTCTGCAGTCCGCTGCGCGAGTCTTTGGTGGCACGGGCGGGTGCGGGTACGGAGAAGGAGTCGGGGATATCCAGACGGAGTGCAGTGAGAATGAGTCCGATACGCTTGAGCGTGACGACCATGCGGTTGAAAGAGTGCTTGAAGGAGATGGGCATGAGCGGGGCCTCGCCTTTGCCGGAACTGCGGACCTGTTCAAACGCCAGATTCTCTGCATCCTCAAGGAGTCCGCCCAAGAGTTTCGCCTGCTCGTCGGTGAAACTCCAGAGACAGTCGTGGTCCTGCGAAGAGAGCCACTGCCATCGGGTGAAGAGTTCGGCAGCGAGTTCGTCGAATACCTTGGTTGCGGCGTTGCCGGTATAGTGGTCTCCGTTGAGGAGGACGTTGGGGTCGAAAGGCATGACATCGGAGACGATATACGGAAGGAAACGGCTGGCAAGTCCGTCTTCGCCGGTGCCGAGGAGCGGTGTGACTTGGCTGGGTGTGCCGGAGAGGAGGACGCTGAGGCGCGGTTCGTCAATGACGATGGACTTGGTCGAACGGGTGCCCATACGTCGCGCTTTGGAGAAAGTTTCGTGCTCGAACGCCTGGCGGAAGAGGTCGGAGTAGTCGCCGTAGTCCTTTTTCCAGATTTTGGCGAGGATATCCATTTCGGTGTCCATCATGAAGCCCTGACCAGAACATGCCTTGAGGAGGTCGATGAAAGAAGCGGCAGAAGAGTTAGCGGGGATGAAGGCGAGTTTTCCTTTGGCTTTCAGTGCATTGTGGATGGGTTCGAGGAGCCGTCCGGCATACTTCATCATGCCTTTTCCGGAGGCGGGCGGGGCGATGATGAGGGTCATGAGATTGGGGTAATAGGCATGCTGGTCGATGCCGTGAAGCATTTTGATGTGGGGGAGGGCGTAACTGCATGCGGTGAGGGTGGAAAGGAGGAGCATGTCCTGCTGTTGTGGCTCCGGAGGGATAAGAACGGCGCGCCCCAGGGAAGGGGGGGGGTGGCCCGGGTGGAGGGGGGGGCAGAGGG
>CAMOMF010000203.1 GCA_946619625.1 uncultured Bacteroidales bacterium | reverse complement strand
TAAGCAATATACAAGAGGATAACTGCGACGCAAAAGGCTGTGGACAGTATGGGCGCCAGCGTGTCGTACCCCTCTAAAAGCCATGAGATTACGCCAATACCACCGAGGACTATCGGCATTACTATCCACTTGAGATGGCGGTCACTCTTCTTCTCTGTAATTTGGTTATGGTAATACTCGGCAAGGGGGTTACCGTGTTCGGCGCTTATCTGGAAATGGTGCAGGGCTTTTTTCGTGTCTTTGATCCCCGCCTCTTTGAAGGCATAGATGCAGCCGAGGAAAAAATGTGCCTCGGCGTAGTCAGGGTTGTTGGGACTGGCTTGAGAGACGAAGACCTCCAGGTAATGCGCGGCGATTCCATAGTCTCGGGGAAGCCCGTTGCGTCCCAGGTAGAAGTTAAATCCCAGGAACTGTGAAGCTTTGACGCTTCCCATTTCGGAAGCTTTCCTCATCTTCTCGGTTCCGAACAAAAGGGCACCGGCTTCGATAGCCTCCTTCCCCTCGTTGTACAGTTCTGTCTTGGTCATAATTATCCGTTTAAATCGTCTTGTTTGAGTTCGCCATCGGCGTTATAGGTCCGGCATCCACCGAAATCGTCTTCGATGTTGGGTTGCTTGAGTACCGCTCGCTCGAGAAGCTGGTATTCGATGCAGCAGTGGTAGTAGTGCTTGAGATCGCGCGGAGTGAGGTGCTCTTTGCGCTCACGGATGTGTGAACGCAAAGCTGCTTCGGCTGTTTCCAGCGAGTCGTACAATCCCATGGGTTCCACGTGGACATACCGTCTCCCGTCGGGCTGCGGGTCGGCAATCACCTGCCGCAGCTCGTAGATGATGAAGTGCTCGGTATGGAGGTCTTCGTTCAGCATAAGTGTTCTTTCAGTCTACCATTGATGAGATTGATCATTGCCAAACATCCGGCTTAAAGTCCAGAGGAGTACCTTCTTTCAAACGGTTAACGAGATCGTCCGATTCGAGATTTATAAAACCCTTAATATCTCCGTTAGCTTTTAGATTATATATGATATTTTCCACGGAAGGAGGAAGAATTACCTTCTCCAATGCTGAACAGCCAATAAAGGCATTCTCTTCTATGTAACTTAAGGACTCCGGAAGGGTAACAGTTGTCAGGGACGTACAATCGCGAAAGGCCTCGGATTGTATTCTCTCAAATCCTTCGGGTATGATTATTTCTTTCAACTCCTGTTTGCCTTGAAACCAACGGCTTAAAACCTCATTGCCTTCAACAAAGCGGCCACAATCTTCTCCATCAACGTTTACGCTTTTAATGAATTTGCTGTCCTTCGGAATAAGTGTTTTTTTGCCCATAAATAAGCATACGATTACCTTTACATCGAGAGGTTTTATAAGTTAGTTACTATAATATAGAATCTTATTTTGAAAATTTAATCTAAAGATGAACTTTCTGAATAACCAAAGCCCGTTTTGCCTAAATCCACAAGGTCTTCCGGAAGGATTCCCCGACCATTATCAAGCATTTCACTTATACAGCTGGCGAGACGATATGCAATCAACAACTTGCGGTTGTCGAAGTTGATGACATCATATGAAGGTCGCAGAACAAACGAGTTAGCAATAATCCCTTGTTCTTGCAGTCTGTATCCTAAATTGGTATCTAATAGACGAAAACGCTCTGAGTGCTGTTCAGATTCCAGATGAAACTCATCTTGTAGCATATCTGCCAACCGTTGACGCAAAGCTGTGTACACTTTCTGCTGTCTAACCGTTGATTCGGCCCCATTTTCCTTCGTGTCAGCAAAATGAAAATCCTTCGGATTCATGGAGTTCTTGGAATAACCGGCAAATATGATTATCCAAGAATCTTCATTCGTGACCATGCTACGGATATCATCGAGAAAAGCCAATCGGTGATCTAGTTTTTGCTTGAGGATCTTTATTGCTTCTTTATCTTTCTTTTCATTTAACTTACTCAGAGGTTGTCCGTTGTAAAGTGGGTCATTAGAAAGATTGAAGAAGGAATCAGTTTCAACAGGATCAGCTTCAACATCTTTACTAATATAGTTGAACCCCCCAAATTTTGCCAAGTAATATGTAAACCATCCGGTTCCGTTATCTATAAAACTGCTGGTAGAAACAATCGTAACCCGTGATTTGCGATTTATTTTCCACCCGTAAGACTCATCATTGTTCAAGGGGAAATGCTCAACAACGAAACGGTCCGTGTGGAATTCTTCATCGCTAAAAGATTCCGCCAAGTTTTTTAATCGGAATTCTGGGAATTTCTTGCAAACATCAAAGATATCTTTCGTGTCAATACCGAGACGTAGTTGCAGTCTCGCAACGGGCACACGTTGAGACACAAATAACATGGTATTCGATGTTTCTCTGCTCTTATCCGGCAATTTGTCAAGATAATCACGAAGAGTCTTATCACGCGTTCTGCGAAAAGACTTACGCATACGACGACGGTATTCTTCCAGCTCTTTCTCACGTTGCTCTTTTTCGATGGCATCAGTAAATCCGGACCCTATCAAACCTGCAGGAATGGCGACAAGAGCAAGGCCGATAAAACCCAAAAGTGATGCTATGATCTTTCCGACAATGGTAACGGGTCCTCCCTCGAATACACCATCACCGGCCTCGATATACCGGGTGTAAGCCCACACAAAAGCATCTCCCCAGCCTGTATAGACGTCGGGCTGTGCAATCTTCTCTACAATGTAAAATATGGCGGACAGGAGTAATGTCAAAAGCAAGACAATACCCAGCGATATCAGCATCTGGTATTTTGTGGCACTAAATGCTTCTTTAATGGAATTCAAATAGTTGTGACGTTGGGATTTCATAACTGCAACTAATTTCACAGAAAACTTTTACTGTTGTTTGTATAAATTTTGGTTGAACTTTCTGAAAAACCAATTTCTTTTTTTTAATCCTTAATCTTACAGAACCATCCCAATAATTATAAACAATCTGTTTTATAACTATTGCTAAGGGTATTGTTGTAAAAAATTAATAAACAGATTCCAATATGCCTTTTGATTTTTTGACAGAGGCTTCTTGTATATGGTGTTTTCTATAAATCCAAGCTTATTTGCACTGGTTTTTAAACTATTAACAAAAAGACCTCTTTGCTTTCCAAGTTGTTCGATCTGGTTGAGGGGCAACATATAGTTATCAACAGACCTGATGTTTTTTTCAAGAAGAAATTGTGTATATCCTTCCTTCAGCGTGACAAAATCAACATCATAATTAATGGTTGTTGGGGGCATTGACTTAAATATATAATGCTCATCACTCGCGAGGTTATTGCCAATCATATATCCTATTAGAATATTGTTCGGATTTATTTTATGGAGAACGGCAGCGCCCATCCTAAAATACTTTTTGCATTCTTCTGAGTTCATTGACGCTGTCCCTTTGTAGAGAAAGGCAACATATATGACCGGCAGATTGCTTTTGTTTATTACACAATAACAAAATCGAGATTGCATTTTTTTTGCGACCTGATCGGCACGAGTGGCGTCTAATTCAATAATCAGTTCGTAACCAGAGTAAGAACCAAACCAAATGTCGGCGCTATCACGAGTCCCATTCCATCCATTTATGTTAGCAAATAGCTGGTGTTCGGTGTTGATCTTTGGTTTTCCTCCAAGTTCTGTGGCCAGTGCATTCTGGAAAGTTTCGACGTCCTTGTGGTCCCGACTAAGCTTGCCGGATAATTTTTGATACATAACAGGTTCTTTACCCAAGCAACTAGTAATCTTTTGTATAATTATGTTTTCTATTGGTGGCATAACAATTCCTTGCTTAAATTAACAGTCTCCCTTCGAGGCCTTTGTTCAGTTGACGTAGTTCCGAATCAGTTAAACGACCTTTAAAATACTTTTCTATTCTATGTAAACATCTAGCCTCACCAAGTTCGGCCCCCTTTTTCCAATAGGTAAACGCCTTTTCTTTGTCTATATTAGTGCCTTCCCCATCATAATATTTGCGACCAACTACTAAACACGATTGGACGTACTCATAAATCGTTTGGTCGCCCTTGGAAAGATATTCCAAATAATATTTCAAACTCTTTCTCTCATTCCAGCCATGATATAATTCGGCCAAATGGAATATAGACTTATAATAACCGAGTTTGACCGCTTGTTCATAATACTCTTCGGCTTGTTTTCGATTTGCTTTTTTTGAAGAGCTTGAAGAAGAGTAGCGTTCGTACTCAGCATAAATCGCCCCTAAAGCATCGTACGTTCTTGGAAGATCTTCGTCGTCCTCCTTAGCCTGCTTTATAAAAGCCAGATAATAACCCCCTGCCAATTCCTCCTCCTTCTTGATGCCATTATGACCATAGGCAAATCCGAATGCCAAAAATTTAGAAGCCTCGGCTAGCCCCTCTTTTGAAGCAGTCTTTATCATCTCGAGACCGCGATTGTAGTCCATTCCCCCTCGTTTAACAATTCTTCTTCCTTCTTCAAACTTTTGTTTCAGGGACTCTTGCCTTGAACAATCGTCAGTATCTGTTTCGTCTTGTGAGTCCATCGCAGCAGAGGCGTCTTTGGTCTTGAGTTTTCTCTCGGCCTCTTCCGCCTGGCGCTGCTGTTCTACCTGAGCAGTACGTTTGTCAACAAGTGCTTTCAGCTCGTTAACAAGCACGAGATAGCTCCTGTTTGGAAGAGGAAAGTCAACTTGCTTTTCTACTTTTATGTCAGGGTTGTCTGAACTGATGAACTCGAGCAGATGTTGGCCGACAGGGAGTTGAGTTTTTGATATTACTCCTGCCTTAAGCTGGAGATTCTCCATATATTCGCCATCGCAAAGCATAAATGCATCGGCATCTACGCGGATGGTAACATTGGCCATGCCAGAAGGCTTGGCGGGTTCCGGCTGCGGGAATGCAGACGGTGATATATTAAAATCTAGTGCCATTGACTTTATAGTTTTTCAATATTTATACTGTTCTCAAGAAACATTATCATGTCGTCATATACCTCTTCGAAACATTTCTTTTACTCGGATCCCATCGCTATTAGGCAATATTTCGCTCTTTGATATCCAAGTTCTGCGGATTTTTTATAGTAAGAAAACGCCTTCTGTTTGTCCCGTTCTACACCATTCAGCTCAAAAAAATATATAGTACCCAAAATAAACAACACAACCTTGTAACTTGCGTATGTTTCATTGCCTTTGGCCGCGAACTCCAAATAATACTTCAAGGCTTTTTCCTCGTCTTTTGGGAAACAGCCATCACCATCGTCATAACCAAATGCCAGTTCGGCTAATGCTTCAACATAACCAAGTTTGGCTGCTTGTTCGTAGTATTTGACAGATTTTTCAAAGTTTTTGGAAGCGCCGAACTCTCCATATTGATAACCGTATCCTAACTTAAAGTAGACCTTGCCGAGATCTTTGTCATTATTGTCCGCTTGTTTCAAAAATGCCAGGAAATAATCATATGCCAAACTCTCCTGTTTCTTAATTCCGTTTTCACCTCCTGCAAACCCGAAAGCCAAGAATTTAGAAGCCTCCGCCAGCCCCTCATTTGAGGCTATCTTTATCACCTCAAGGCCCCAATCGTAATCATCTTCCAGGATCTTCTTACCCTCTTTGAACTTTTGAGACGGAGTCATTTTCTTGACACGTTCTTCTTCAGCCTTCTTGCGTGCAGCCTCTTCTGCCTTGCGTTTCTTTTCAGCCTCTTCTTCGGCCTTCTTGCGAGCAGCTTCTTCTTCCAGGCGTTTTCTTTTGGCTTCTTCTTCGGCTTTCTTGCGCGCGGCTTCTTCTGCTTTACGTTTCCTCTCTGCCTCTTCAGCCTTGCGTTTCCTCTCTGCCTCTTCAGCCTTACGTTTTCTCTCAGCCACTTCTTCGGCCTTCTTGCGTGCAGCCTCTTCTGCTTTGCGTTTCCTCTCGGCTTCTTCTTCCATGCGTTGCTGTTCCAGTTGAGCAACCCTTTTGTCGACAAGTGCTTTCAGCTCGTTAACCAGCACGAGATAGTTTCTGTTGGGAAGAGGGAAGTCAACTTGCTTTTCTACTTTTATGTCAGGGTTGTCTGAATTGATGAACTCGAGCAGATGTTGGCCGATAGGGAGTTGCATTTTCTTAATTATTCCGGCCTTAAGCTGGATATCTTCCATGTATTCTCCATCACACAGCATAAATGCATCGGCATCTACGCGGATGGTAACGTAGGCCATATCGGATTGGCTGGCCGGTTCTGGCTGCTGAGCAGAAGCTGCGGGTTGTGTGTTAAAATCTAGTGCCATTGACTTTATTTCATTATATTAATTCTTACCAAGAAACTTAAGGTTAACCAATAGAACTTTTGCCTCATCGTCACCCTGTTCTGCGGCTTTCTCTAAGTGATAAATAGCTTTTTCTCTTTCTCTCTTAGCCTCGTCACCACTAAGCTCATTCGCTTTTTGTAAGTGATACATCCCTTGTTCTTTATCAGAAGTATACTTTGATAACATATCCCCTGCTGCCCCCATACCGTCAGCTAATTTACCAAAGAACTCGCCATACATAATGGCTTTGTAGAATATGATTATTAACGAAAAAACAAAGAATACTAGCCAACCCCAAGTTGAGGACAAGTCAAAACCTTCTTCATTCATACAAGCCAAAGTCGTCATAGTGACCGGCAATAATGGCACTAAATAACTAACTCTTTTAGCCTTGTATTTATCTTCTTTAAATCGAAAATGATTTGCCCAATAAAAGCAAAGATAGATCAAACCATAACAAAAAGCGATTCCACCATCCTGAAGGACTACGATATCATAAATAGCAATAAAGAAATAAACGAGGGAAAAAATACTCCACCTTCTGATTCGTTTTCTTCTCAATTCCTTTTGCTCGGCCTCTTCCCGCTCCCTATTGGCAATTTCCTGTAATCGTTTCTTTTCCTCTTCTTCAATTTCCTTTATGCGGTCTTTTGCTTTTTTATAACCAAGTTCGGCGGATTTTTTATAGTAAGAAATCGCCTTTTTTTGATCTTTTTCAGCGCCATACAATCCTTCTTTATGTATTACCCCAAGATTGTATAGTGCCTTCTCGTAGTCATCATACGTTTCGTCACCCTTGTCAACAAATTTCAAATAGTATTGCAGGGCTTTTTCTCCATCTTTCGGAAAACACCCCTGACCAAAGTCATAACCAAATGCCAGATTACGTAATGATTCAACATCCCTAAGTTTGGTTGCCTGTTCATAGTATTTGACGGCCTTTTTAAAGTCTTCAGGTGCGCCATTGCTCCCATATTGATAACTATATCCTAACTTATAGTTAACTTTGGCAATATCTTTGTCGTCTTTATCCGCTTGTTTCAAGAATGCCAGGAAATAGTCCAATGCCAAGTCTTCCTCCTCTTCGATGCCATTATCGCCATCTGCAAATCCGAAAGCCAAGAATTTGGAGGCCTCCGCCAGTCCTTCTTTCGAAGCCATCTTTATCACCTCAAGACCCCAATCGTAATCCTGTTTCAGCAGTTTCTTTCCTTCCTCGAATTTTTGTTTCGGAGTCATTTTTTGGATACGTTCTTCTTCGGCTTTCTTGCGCGCAGCTTCTTCCGCCTTGCGTTTCCTCTCGGCCTCTTCCGCTTGGCGTTTTCTTTCGGCTTCTTCGGCCTTGCGTTTTCTTTCGGCTTCTTCTTCGGCTTTCTTGCGCGCAGCTTCTTCTTCCTTACGTTTCCTCCCGGCTTCTTCGGCCTTGCGTTTTCTCTCTGCCTCTTCCGCCTTGCGCTTCCTCTCTGCCTCTTCCGCTTGGCGTTTTCTTTCGGCTTCTTCGGCCTTGCGTTTTCTCTCGGCTTCTTCTTCGGCTTTCTTGCGCGCAGCTTCTTCTTCCTTGCGTTTCCGTTCTGCTTCTTCCGCCAGGCGTTGTTGCTCCAATTGAGCAACCCTTTTGTCGACGGATGCTTTTAAGTCGCTGATTATCTCCAAATAGTTTTTTCCGGCTTCCGGCCATTCTACCACTTTTTCCACTTTGATGTCGGTAAACTTTTCACTTATAAACTCCAACAAATGTTGTCCGACTGGGAGTTGTGTTTTCGCTATCACTCCAGCTTTAAGTTGAAGTCCATCTATATATTCTCCATCACAAAGCATAATTGCATCGGCATCGACGCGGATGGTAACATTGGCCATATCCGGCTTGGCGGGTTCCGGTTGCTGGGTTGAGGGCACGGATAGTGTGTTGAAATCAAATGGCATAGTTTATGTTATTATATTTTTTACTGTTTATAAATTCTTATACAACCTGACATTAATTTTATCGCAGGGGCCCAAGTACCGTGCCGCAACGGCCTGTTCCTCTTGGGGAGACCTCCCATTCAATCCTTTCGCGACAAATCGGACTTGGCCGCACGGTCTATAGTGCACATGAACATGACCGTTTTCATCTTGGGTATATACTGCCTCCTCTCCTTTTGCTTCCCAGATATCACACTTGATGATTTCCGGGGTGGTAGCGATGCTCCATATCTCGCTTTTCAATTTTTCTATTTGTCTACTTTTTTCGTCGAGTTGCCTGTTGAGCCGGTTGGCTTCTTCTGCCAATGAACGAACCTGAGATATATAATTTCGATACTCGTTTGTTATCCGTGCAATATCGCCATCACGATATGCCTCCGCACTCTTGTCTCTCCAAACATTAAAAAGAAGAGAATTCAATCTATCAAAAGTTTTGAATTTTGATTCAAAATCACTTATCCCGCTAAAGAACATACTTATACTGATTTCATGTTCACCATACTATCCATAATTTCAATTCTCTCTTTCAGCTTTTTATTATAGCCGATTACCTCAGAGTCGAAAAGAGTACAAAACGTTTTTGTCCTTTGCCCGATTTCTGCCATCTTGTCGCGGATTTGATCGACCGTTCTATTATAGTCACTCACGGCGGCCTCCAGAGCCTGATATTTGGCACTTATCTGATGGTCGCTGGTTCCGACCACTTCACTACCCGGATAGTTCTCTGTGCGGATAGGTTTGTAACGATCAACTGTTCGGTCTTTATCTCGAGCTGCCTTTCGTTGATCAGCAAGAGCATAGGACTTTTTTTGCTCCATCTGGGATTGAATCTTCCTAATCTGCCTATCAATCAGTGCACCACCGGCTATGACAGCTCCACGAAAATCGTTCAGTTTCGTGTTATACATCTTTACGACGGCTATATCCTTAACAAGAACATCTTTTGCCATAGTTTAATGATAATTTTGAAGTTCGTCCGCACGCTTACAATACCCTTCTATATATTGTGAGAATTCCATCATAGTTTGTGCCATTTTATCCACCCCTTTACGTTCCTGGGTAAACTGCGCCATGAACTTTTGTGCCTGCTTGTCCTGCCAGGTGCTACATGCGCGGTTCATCTGCTGACCTAACTGATTGAACAATGTGGATAATGCGCCACTTGCCGCTTTCAAATTTTTGCCAAACTGGCGTAATTCCGGAATTTGTCCGATATGAAGATCTTGTGCCATAACAAATATTGTTTAGTAGTTCCTGATTAGCTCATTTATGGTCGCTTCTACATTCAAAAACGACTCAAACTCATTCTTTTTCTTTTCAATTTTTTTGGTAGGGAGTGTATACGGTGAGAGAAGCTGTGTGTCTCCTCCATTCGGGTTGAAATAGTAAGCCCGGAGTCGATCCTCTTCTTCCTGCATCTCGTCCAACTGTAATTCATACAAACTGAAGAAGGTTTCGGTATCTTTGTCAGTCTGAAGGAAAACAATATGCCCGAACAATTTGTAAACACCAATATTATCCATCGTAAAACCATCACTTTTGGGAAGTGCCAATTCACTGGCTTTATTAACTTGCAGAATGGTATGAACGCCATATTCGGGACCGACCTGAAGAATATACCGCAAAGCATCCCGATAGGTTTTTACTTCTGTCGGTAGCTCGTTCTTCGGTGCGGAGCCTTCAAAGTTCAAATCCGCCATCACTGACATGGTGTTCTCAAAATCATCTTGTCCAGGAAGGATAAATTCATCCTCTTCAGATGGTTTCTTGGGAACAGAGACCAACTCTTCATTATTTTTAAGAAAGGTGAATCTCTCCTGACTAAGAATGGACAGGATGGTCGGTGTGACATTGCCATCACCAATTTCAGCGCATAACGATTTGAGATGTTCACCACTGTTTTTGGGTTCGATCAGTTCGATATAACCGTTTTCTGCCATACTTTTCAATAGGGTGGTATAGTGAGAACCCTTTATCCCCAGACAATTAATCACCATGAAACGATATCCCAACTCGTTTTTCCGACTGGACAAAATTAATGACAGCAAGATGTCAATGGTGGTACGGGTGGCAAACAGTTTGTCATTGTATCCCATTGTGAGAATGTTCTGCCCTTGTTCATTAATCAAATGCATCATATTCGGAGCCTGATCAAACGATATGTTTTGTCCGGCCGAAGCAATCAAATAGCTCTTGTCTTGACTAATCAATCTATTGGTATTTTCGTACAAAGAGTAGTGCTGACGTCCACTGAAGAAGACTTGACCATTGGATGCGTGCCCTTCAGACTTTTTGACGCTTTGTTCAATGAATCGTTCAAGCATGCTCTTATCTTCTCCTTTTGATTCATCGCTGATAAAGTTAAACTTGAAACGATGACCGCCATCCGTACCCTGTAAGAAGCATTGTCCCTTATTGATTTCTTTTTCTCTCTCCATTCGATCAGCCTCTATTCCCACAATTTCTTTGTGCTCCGCTTTTACGAGCATTTTGGCATCTGTATCTACGCATGGAAGAATCCAGAAATCCTGGAACTGTGTAAGAACACCTTGATCCAGCAATGGACAGTTATTCAACGATTGAGTGGCCATTAGCAGGTGAATTCCAAACGCACGTCCCTCTGTAGCAATCAAGGTAATCGCATCAACGATTTTTCGAGCCAAATCATGATTTTCAGTGTTGGCTTTATAGAGATTCTGACATTCGTCTATGATTAAGAGTATCTGCGGAAGCGGGCTGTCGGGATGCTTTTTGTTATATTTCGTCAAAGATCCACCGCTGTCTTCGAACAGATCCTTACGGTCACGCATCTTCTTTACCAGATTGCCAATCACATCATAAGTGATAACATCATCTGATTTGTCTACCAGCACGGCTCCGCATTGTTGCAATTGTTTGTACCTTCCAAATTCTGGACCTTTCAAGTCTATCAAATACAACTCCAAATCCTCGGGCGAGTATTTCAAAGCCAGACTCAAAATGACGTTATGTAAGAAGGAGGTTTTTCCGGAACCTGTTCCGCCGATTACAAACGAATGATAATGGGAATGCGCAATATCCAACTTGTATTCTATAGGCATACCGGTACCTTGTTCATATCCGATAATGACAGACATATCCGGTGAGGTAGCAGGATACGGCGCATTGATAATCGCATCCCAATCGTGGGAGACTTTAACGACGGAATGGTCATTAATATATTTCGTAGCAGCTGACATCCATTCTTTGTTACGGGTAAAAAGATTGGCATTTTGAATCGTTTCCTGCGGGATACCGATAGAGAAATCTTCGTCCGCGTCAATGGTTTGTATAACCGTGGTCTGATTCAGAACACTGTCCGTTTTAAGATATGGTGTCTGCTCATCCTTGTTGTTCATAACGATGAAGTAGATGCCGCTATCGGCTCCGTTTTTGAAAAGTCCCTCCCGCAATTCTCTGTAGCCAACGGAATCGGAAGCGTTCAAAACAACAATCTCATACGGACGGAAAACAGTTCCGTCTTCCAAGTTTTTCTCTTCAAGGCTGCAACCGAGTTGATCGCTGTCTTCCTCCATCTTTTTCGAAAGCGAAGAAAATAAAGCAGGAATCCGATTGTTATCGTAAATGACGTCTACAATACGATTGTCAATATTCTTGTCCAAGAATCTCGCCCAACGATTTTTAAGATGGTTGACAAGCGAAAAATGCACTTTCGTAACAGGCAGGGAAAGCAGCATTTCCATAGCCAAATGATTCAACAATTCGATAGCACGGTCTTCCGATTGGCCCGAATAGCTGATGACAATGTTTTTCTTCTTATTACCCCCCACCTGCCAAAGCAGTTGCTTCTGCCGGATGCCGTATTTGCCACGTGACAGATGTTCATACGTGTTATAATTCAGAACCGGAATGGTTACATTTTTGCTTGTGATACTCTCAAGTTTTTCAAAATACTTATCAGGGTCCGTATCCTTCTGGATAATCGGGAGAGGCGTGAAGCTCTCGAATTTTTTAGGGGTATCTTCACCCAAACCATGCTGGAGGTAGTGGAGGCACTGTTTAAACACATCCTCTCGGGAGAAGAGGTCTATAGAATAATTAACGAGCGACGGCTTGCCCGGTATTTTCTTTTCATTATCCAGTTCAGTATACAAACCCCGATTGGCAAGGATGTTAAAGGTATTGTAGCCTGTGTCAGTCGGCATATGGATGTCGCTCAGAACCACAAACTGAATGCCGTACTGAGCACCGACGTTCAATAGCTTATTCAAGGGGTTGCTGTAGTATTGGTAACTGTTCGGATTGTTGAATATGACAAACAATTCGTAACGCGGATGATTCTCATAGTATCTGTTGCCCACCCGACTGATGTCTTCCATGCGTTTGGACATTTCCTTGTCCAGACAGTTTTCTATTTCCTGTCGGTCGCGGAACACGCGGCATATGGGTGAAACTCCACCACCAAGAGGTTGCATGAAAGCATCGCCAAGTCCCACGAAATCGGGGTCTATGAAATTGATGCGCACGCTGCCTCTGGGATAAGAAAGCAACACGTACAACAAATACTGATTGAGCGTACTCTCGGCATTTTTAACCTCAGGCATAAGACTGGTATCAAACGGCTTAATCAAAATGTTAAAGCCTTTCCTTTTGGTAAAAACAGGATATTCGACGCATACTCCCTGAACCTGTTCGTACAAACCCTCTCCGGCATAAAACATTTGCAGCTCTTGTCTATCAGCAGCAGCCTTGCTTATGCTTTGCAAAATATCTTTCATGTCATTCCCCAATGAATAAGGAACGAACACAGGATCCTCCAACTGCAATTTTTCCAAGCCTTTGACTAAATCATTTTTCGAGGAATCAAAAGCCTTCTTGCCCGAGGAATGGAGATTACTCATTTGACTTTTGAAATTATTAATGATTTCTTGAATTTGATTTACTGTAGCTTTTCCAGTATCTTTTCCCATAACAACTATAAATTTAAAGATGATGAGTTAGCGACAACAGGGCGGAGACATAGCACCCTCGCCTGCATGCGTGAATCATACAAGGAGAAAACGTGTTTCGTGTTTCTTCTACGATCCCCAGAAAAAGGAGGATGGTAGAAATGGTCTGATTATCAGTTGCGTATGCGCGCATATATCTCGATTCAGGGTCGTTTGGACACCAAATCGACTACAAAGATAGTACTTTTTTTTGAATTATGCAAATTTTTGGGTAAAAAAAATGAAGGGAAGGGGGCATTTTTTTATCGGAGCTACGGATTTACGGAGCGACGGAGTCACGGAGGCGGGGCTAGTCGTCCTAGCGGTTTGCTAGCCGGGACTACGGCCAGGTCTGAACAGGAGGCGGAACACTGCCCGAGCGGGCAGGCCCAAATCTGATTTGGGCGTAAAAGAAGAAAGAAACTGACTGGTAGTCCGGGCAAGTGAAGAATCTTTTCTCGGCGCTGACGCACCGAGCACGCGACGAAGAGGAATGTGCCGGCAGCCAGCCGGCGTAACTACCAAGAAAAGTGCCGCAGGCAGGAGTGAAACATTAAAAACGGGCAAAAAAGTAAAAAAATGGCATTTTATTTGCATAATTGAAAAAAAAGTAGTACCTTTGCAGAAAAATTCAGTGAAGAATGAGAAAATACATGATATTGTTGCTGCTGGTGATGGCAGCGGGATTGCAGGCACAAGAGTCGTGCGCGAAGGTGTTTCAGGCTAATGACGGAACGAAGAATGCGTCGATTAGTGCGCTGGTTATCAATGCAAAAACAGGGAATGTTGTGGATCAGTTCAACAAAGATCTTGTGCTGGCGCCAGCATCGTGCACCAAAGTGCTAACCACGTGCACGGCACTGGAGTTGTTTGGTGCAGACTATTGCTTCAGTACTTACCTGGAGAGCCGCGACAGCATCCGTAACGGTGTCGTTTCCGGCGATTTGTATATCCGCGGAACGGGTGACCCGACGTTGGGTTCGCGTGACCTGGGCGACCGGCAGTTTCTGGGCAAATGGGTGAATGCGTTAAAACGCCGGGGAGTAACCCACATCAAGGGCAATATCGTAGCCGACCTGAGTTTTCTGGACAATGAAGCCACCAACCCCACGTGGCAATGGGAGGACATGGGCAACTACTACGCACCGGGTATTTCCGCCATTGCGTATATGGATAACACCATGGTCATCAGCCTGAAATCCACCCAGATAGGTGAGAAAGTAACCATTTTGGGGACAAACCCCAACTATCCCGGCTTGCAGTTTGTCAATGAGATACGAGGAGCAGGTATTGACTATGACGGTGCTTTAGTGAATGGTGTGCCATTCTGTGATACACGGTTTCTGCGTGGGAGTATTCCTGCGAACAAAGACGTTTTTGGGCTGAAGGGCGACATTCCCAACCCCGGACTGCTACTGGCTCACCACCTGCGCGCGGCACTGCTTGACTCGGGTATCGTGGTGGATGGTACTACGGGTTACACTTTCCAAAGCGACTCGCCCAAACGTGTGGTGCTGTACACCCACCATTCGGAACCGCTGTCGGAGATAGTGAAAGTGACCAATGTGGACTCGAACAACCTGTATGCAGAGCAGTTGTTCCGCTTGATAGGCAGCCGCGCCGGCACTCCCGCCACTATTGACAACGCTATCCGTGTGGAGCAATACTGCTGGAGTAACCGCGGCGTGAACCTGAAGACGGCTATCATCCACGACGGGTGCGGTCTGTCCGCCAACAACGCTATTTCTGCCAGCCAATATGTGAACTTACTGACGTATATGCGGAGCAAGTCGAAGAACTGGGATGCTTTCTATGCATCGCTTCCGGTAAGCGGCGTTTCGGGCACGCTGAAAACACTGCTTGCCAAGACTCCGCTGCAAGGACGCGTTCATGCCAAGTCGGGTACCATTGCGCACACGCGCTCGTACGCGGGATATATAGAAGGGGCAGATGGCGAGACGTATATTTTTGCTATCATTGTGAACAAAGCATCATGCAAATCACGCGTAACCAGAGAACAGATTGAGAAATACCTGCTGGCAGTGATGGAAGGGAGATAAGGCAATTAGTCCATGAAACTGTATATAGAAGAAACGGCAAGCACGAATACGTGGCTGATGACCCATTGCAGGGAGGAGGCATACCCCAACCTGTACACTGTCTATACATTCCGCCAGACAGCAGGACGCGGGCAAGCAGGCAATGGTTGGGAGAGTGAGCCGGGGAATAACCTGTCGTTCTCGACGCTGTTTCATATCTCCACTATCGAGCAGGCGTCACGACTGAACCTGTTGGTGCCATTGGCAGTAGTGAGGGCTTTAGACCCTCTCCAACTCCCTCTTAAAGGGGGAGAGAGCAGGACGGACGCGTTTACTATCAAGTGGCCGAATGACATCTACCTGGGAGACAAGAAACTGGCGGGAATCCTGAATGAGAACGTGATTATCGGCAACCGGATAGCCTACGCCGTGACGGGCATAGGTGTGAACGTGAATCAGGAGGTGTTCCGATCGGGTGCACCTAATCCTGTGTCACTCAAGCAGATAACTGGAAAGACGTACGAGTTGGAGCCCATGATAGACGCAATAGTGGCAGAAATGGAGCGACTAATGCCATTGCTGCATGATTTCGCAGCATTGAAACAGGCGTATATGGCACAGCTGTACCGTAGGACGGGATTCTATCCGTATGTAGAGAGAGATGTGAGTGTAGAGCCGACGAGTATCGTACTCTCCCGACCTACCGACACTCCCGCTACTGCAGAGGGAGAGTTAAAGCACCAACCTTTCCTCGCTGAGATTGCAGATGTGGACGAGTTCGGGCGACTGGTTCTGAAGCGGGAAGACGGAACAAAACGCACCTACCATTTCAAGCAGGTGCGGTTCGTGTTATGAGGTGCGGCTTAACCGCTTCGGTCATCTTATGGTCATCTTATGGTCATCTTATGGTTATCTTATGGTTCTTGTTTCCTTCTTACATGAGGGCGATACACTGAGCGAGAGCGTCCCGCCAGTGGGGGATTTCTATGCCAAAAGTGCTTTTGATTTTCGCCTTGTTGAGCACTGAATAGTGCGGGCGCGGGGTTTTGGCAGGATATTGGTCTGATGTAATGGGAAGGACATTGCACGTGATAGCGGCTTGCTGCGCCGCCTTCATATCCCCGCGTTGGTAAGCGCGAAGAACCTCCTGGGAGTTGTACAGACTATGGATTTCGCGGGTAAAATCGTACCAGGAGCAGACTCCTTCGTTAGTGAAATGATAGATACCGGGGTGCCACTCTTTGGACTCGAGTATCGCGTATATTGCCACCGCCAAGTCACGCGCATAAGTAGGCGAGCCGATCTGGTCGAACACTACGTTCAGGAGGTCGCGTTCTTTGCCGAGACGAATCATGGTTTTGACAAAATTGTTGCCATAAGGCGAATAGAGCCAAGCGGTACGGACAATAACCGCATCCGGCAGGACAGAGAGCAACGCCTGCTCGCCTGCCAGTTTGGTGCGACCATACGCAGTAGCGGGAGAGGGGGTGTCATCCTCCTTGTAGGGAACGCAAGCCTTGCCGTCAAACACGTAGTCGGTGGAGACATGTATGATATGCGCTCCCACCCCGGCGGCAGCCTCGGCGAGGTTGCGGACTGCATCGGCATTGATTAGCATTGCTGTAGGTTCGTCCTCCTCCGCCTTGTCCACATTGGTATATGCCGCGCAGTTGACAATCAGTTCTATTTCGTGGTCACGTACAAAAGAGCAGACTGCGTCCTTGTCAGTAATGTCGAGACGCAACGCAGGGTCGTCCACGTTGATGTCGGTGAGGAAATATTGGTGGTCGTCATGCAGGTTCATTCCTGCACGCATTTCATTCCCTAATTGGCCGTTTGAGCCGGTAATAAGTATATTCATAAGCACAAAATTACTATTTCGGGGTGCAAAGTTAGTGAAAAATTTGCATATTTCCAAATAAAATGTTAACTTTGCACACTTTTTTTACAAAATATGGATTGGAAACAACTACTTTCTGCCAAGCGATTAGGCCTTGAGCAGTACCATACAGATAGAAAAGACGTGCGTTCGGAGTTTGAGCGCGACTATGACCGCTTGATTTTTTCCGCTCCTTTCCGTCGGTTGCAGAACAAGACGCAGGTGTTCCCGTTGCCGGGGAGTATTTTCGTGCATAACAGGCTGACGCACTCGTTGGAAGTGAGTACCGTTGGGCGCTCATTGGGCGGTAATGTGGCGCGGGGACTCAGGAGCAAGTATCCTGACTCGGAGGCAGCGTTCGAGGAGATTGGCAGCATTGTGTCCGCCGCCTGCCTGGCGCACGATATGGGCAATCCGCCCTTTGGACACTCGGGCGAGCGGGCTATCGGCACTTATTTCTCGGAGGACACGGGGATGCAGTTACGCCCTATGTTCAGCGATGAAGAGTGGGCGGATTTTGTGTCGTTTGAGGGCAATGCGAATGCTTTTCGTCTGTTGGCGCATAAGTTCCATGGGAGACGCGAGGGCGGTTTTGCCTTGACCTACTCGACCCTTGCCTCTATTGTCAAGTACCCATACGCCAGTCTGTATTGCCCGAAGGGTAAACAGAAGTTCGGTTTCTTCGGGCAGGACCGTCCGCTGTACGAACGCATAGCAGCAGAGTTGGGCATCTGCCGCAATCCAGAGGATCCTAACAAATATGCGCGGTATCCGCTGGTATATTTAGTAGAGGCGGCGGATGATATCTGCTATGAGATGATGGACCTGGAGGACGCGTGCAAACTGCATATAGTGCCTTTTGAAGAGACGCGTGACCTGTATTTGGGTTTCTTTGAGGGCGAACACCGTGAACACCGTATGGAGCACTTGAAGCGCGTAGAGGACACCAATGAACAATTGGCGTATCTTCGCTCGGTGGTTATCGGTGTGTTAGTGGACGCTTGCACCAAGGTCTATTTAGAGAACGAGGAGACTATCCTGTCCGGGCGTCTCATTCCCTCGCTGGTCAAGTTGTTGCCGGAACACCTGCGTAGTGCCTTCCAAGCCGTGGAAGAAGTGGCGCAGCAAAAGATATACAAGTCGCAGCCTGTATTGGACATTGAGTTGGGCGGCTACAAAGTTATCAGCAAACTGCTGGAGTGCTATATTGAGGCGGCTTTTGCGCCGGAGAAGGCATACTCGCAACGACTGCTGGACCGTGTTCCTTCGCAGTATGAAGTGAGGAGCGTGGACCCCTATACCCGCGTGCTGTCCGTACTGGACTACCTGTCAGGCATGACGGATGTGTATGCATTGGACCTGTACAGGATGATTATGGGAATCAGTATTCCGAGCTTGTAGAGACCCTCTCCGGCTCCCCCTGTGTAGGGGGAGAGGAAGGAGTGAAGGAGTAAGACCCCTCCCGACCTCCCCTGTTTAGGGGAGGAGTGAAGGAGTAAAGGAGTGAAGGAGTAAAGACAATAGTATCATTGAAATCCATAGCGGCATATAACAGAGAGGTGCTGAAGTTAGCAGTGCCGAGCATATTGGCGAATATCACCATTCCATTAGTGGGAATTGTGGATGTGGCTATTATCGGCCATATCAGCAATGCAGCGGCAGTAGGCGGAATAGCGGTGGGTACCATGCTGTTCGACCTGCTATATTGGAACTTCGGTTTTCTGCGCGTAGGGACCAGCGGCATGACGGCTCAGGCTTACGGCAGGGGTGATGTGACCGGACAAGCCAAACTGTTGACACAAGGTACCGCAATCGCTTTTGGTGCTGCGGCACTGATATGGCTGCTGCAGTGGTTCTTTGTATCATTGGTACTATGGCTCATGCCGTGTTCGCCAGAGGTGGCGGACTTTGCCCGAAAGTACTTCTTTGTGCGGGTATGGGCAGCCCCTGCGACGTTGTCACTGTTCGCCCTGAAGGGTTGGTTCATCGGTATGCAAGACACGGTGTCGGCTATGATAACGGATATCGTGGTGAACGTAGTGAATATGGCAGCCAGTTATGTGCTGGCGGTATATACGCCTTTGGGTGCTATCGGCGTGGCATGGGGCACCCTGATTGCCCAATATGCAGGCTTGCTGTCAGCGGCTATACTGTTGTTGGTGAAATACCGACCCATACTTAGGCTGTGCCGGGTGAAAGATAGCATGCGTTGGCAGGAACTGAAGCAATTGTTTGTACTGAACAGTAACCTGTTTCTGCGGTCACTGGCGTTCATGGTAATCTATGTAGGTTATACGGTGTTTATGTCCTCATATGGGGATACTGAACTGGCGGTGTCGGCTATTATCATGAAGATATTCCTGTTTTTCTCGTACTTTATTGACGGTTTTGCGTATGCAGCGGAGGCGATGGTAGGGAAAGAGGGAGTGAGTGAAGGGGCGGAGGGGCGGAAAACGCCGGAAGTGGTGCGCACGGTGCGTGTTCTAAGTGTATGGACATTGGTATTGGGGCTGTTTTTCTCCCTACTCTATTTTGTTTATGACGATGGTCTTATTGCCATGATGACCTCGGACACAACTATTCAGTCGGCGGCTGTGCCGTACTATGTATATCTGTGGTTGATGCCCATTCTGTCCGCCTTTGCTTTCTTATTTGACGGCGTGTTTATCGGTGCAACGAAAGCGCTACCCGTCAGGAACTGTATGTTCGCTTCGGCTGCTGCGTTTGTACTCATCTACGCAGCAGCGGCCCCGCATATGGGAGCCGCCGCCATGTATTTAGCCTATTCGATGCACTTGGTGGTTCGCACCGTGTATTTAGGCGTAAGTTACCTGAAGTTATAATTATGAATTATGAGGTATGAGCATTACAGGTTCAAGTCTTTCTTGAGAGCAGCAACGATCTCATCCGCCTTTTGGTTGAAGGCATCGTAGTCCTTTCCACCAGAGAAACCGGCAATAGGCACTTCGAGGTAGAACTTAATCTTCGGCTCTGTACCAGATGGGCGAACGCTAACCTTGAGTCCGCTCTCAGTGAACCACTGGAGGACATTGCTCGTAGCGGGCATGTCGAGGGGTTTCTCGTTGCCGGCAGCATCTGACATTTTCAGCAGTTGATAGTCCTTTACACAGATGACCTTGGAACCAGCAAGGGTCTTAGGCGCATTGGCACGGAAGTCCTTCATCATTTGCTGGATTTCCTCGGCACCGCTCTTACCCGGACGAACGACATTGATAGTGGTCTCTTTTTGGAAACCATACTGCACGTAGATGTCCATGAGCAGGTCGTATAGCGTCATGCCGTTCTCTTTCGCCCAAGCGGCAATCTCGCAGATAAGGCAGATAGATGCTGGTGAATCTTTGTCGCGCACTTTGTCGTACGGCATGAAACCGAAGCTCTCTTCGCCGCCGCCGATATAGTTCATCTTGCCCTCTTCGGTACGAACGCGCCAAGCAATCCACTTGAAGCCGGTATATTCATCGAACAATGTCACGCCGTTCTTGTCAGCGATTTTCTTGATGAGTTCGCTGGTAACGATGGTCTTGACCAGGTAGTCGTTAGGCTGCAGTTTGCCCAGTTTCTTCTTGTTGGCGATGATGTACCATGAGAACATCATGCAGGTTTGGTTGCCGTTGATGATGACCCACTCGCCCTTGTCGTTGCGGCATACGATAGCCAGACGGTCGGCGTCGGGGTCGCTGGCGATAACCAGATCGGCGTTGAGTTTGGTGCCCAACTTCATACCCAGAGTCATAGCCTCCGAGTTTTCGGGGTTGGGTGAAACTACAGTCGGGAAATTGCCGTCGATGACCATTTGTTCGGGCACCACGTGGATATTCTGGAAGCCCCAGCTGCGGAGTGCCTCGGGGATGATCACACGTCCGGTTCCGTGGAGCGGCGTATAGACGATGTTCAAGTCTTTGTGCTTGTTGATCACGTCCTGGTCAATCATCACGGTTCGTACCGCCTGCAGATAATCCCAGTCAATCTCGCCGCCGATAATCTGAATGAGGTCCTTGTCGCCACCGAAACGTACGTCGTCCATGGTGACCTTAGCCACTTCGTTGACGATACCGATGTCATGCGGTTGCAGTACTTGCGAGCCGTCCTCCCAGTACGCCTTGTATCCGTTGTACTCGCGAGGGTTGTGGCTGGCGGTAACGTTGACACCACCTTGGCACTTGAGGTGACGAATAGCGAAAGAAATCTCGGGAGTGGGGCGCAGGCTTTCGAAGAGATACACCTGAATGCCATTGGCCGCGAAGACATCAGCGACCGTTTCGGCAAACATACGTCCGTTGTTGCGGCAGTCATGTCCCACCACTACAGCGACGCGTCCGTTCTGCACGTTCTCGAATCCGCCCTGTTTCTGTACTTTCAGGAGATAATTGGCATAGCCCTGAGTAGCCATTGCCACGATGTATTTGTTCATTCTGTTGGTTCCAGGTCCCATAATGCCACGCAGACCACCTGTACCAAACTCAAGGTCACGATAGAAAGCATCGATCAAAGGTGTTTTGTCCTCGGCTTCCATCATAGCTTTAACTTGTGCGCGGGTCTCGGCGTCGTATTTGTCGCCCAGCCATGCTTGCGCCTTCGCCATTACGGCTTGCAATTCATTGTCCATAGTACTATATTTTTGTGTTAATTGATTTTGGGGGCAAAGTTACAACTTTTTTTTGACATATGCAAATGTTTTTGCAAAAAAATGCACTTTTCAGCAAAGAGTTGTGCGTTTGGAGCGTACAGAGTACGGAAAAACCAAGGAAAAAGAGCGGAGAAAGAACGAAGTTGGCATAGACCGGGTAGAAATCGGGGACGGATAAGGTATAAAGAAG
>CAMOMF010000202.1 GCA_946619625.1 uncultured Bacteroidales bacterium | reverse complement strand
TGGGCGAGCAGACTTTCGAGGTGTTGAATATCAGCAAGCCGACTCCCAAAGTACAACTTGCTGTGTTGAGTATCTCTATTACTCCCTCCTCAAAGACTTATGCTGCGCTTTTCAACCAAGCAAAGCAGTTTATTGTGGAGAACAACAACGAGGAGAAATTCAACAACGCTGCTGCCGAGATGGGGCTGACGGTTCATCCTGCATTCAACCTGAACGCTAATACGAACAAGGTGGACAACCTCAAGTCGAGCCGTGCTATTGTACGCTGGGCTTTCCAATCGAAGCAAGGTCAGATTTCTGACGTCTTCGAGTGTGGCGACCGCTTTGTTGTGGCTGCGCTCACTGAAGTGAATGAAGACGAGTATCGTCCATTCAAGCAGGTGGAGAACGAGTTGCGCTTTGAGGCGCTTAACAATGCCAAGTATGCCTATGTGGTGAAACAATTGAATGGTGTTGATAAATTGGAAGACGCTGCCCAGAAACTTGGTGCTGAAGTACAGAAAGCCGCTGGCGTGAACTTTGCAGCATATCGTTTCGGTGCAAACGGCAACGAGCCTGCAGCCATAGGTGCTTCTTTGAACCTTGCAGCAGGCGAGACCTCTGCTCCTATAAAGGGTATTCAGGGAGTATATGTCCTTCGCCCCGGCGAGAAGACGGTTGCAGAAGGTACTTTTGATGAGGCAGCCGAAGTGGCTCAACTTAACTCTCGCTACTCCTATTCTTTGCCTTATCAGGCACTGGGTTTGGTGGAGAAAGAGGCTAAGATTGAGGATAACCGCTTCAACTTCCAGTAAGAAATCCTTTCCATTGCATGCAGGACAGTGCAAACTGCCCTGCATGTTTGTTTAAAAATGAATGTGCCCCTTCATACGCTGCGTTTATTGCCGATAATAGTATTTCTGTCGGCGATAGTTGCTTGCAGCAAGCAACATGAGCAGGTGGAAATAAATCAAACAGAATGTTTTCGTAGTGGCGACTTGGTGCTGCGTAGAGGGTTTGGTGCCGAGAGTAGGGTGGTTGTCGAGCGCAGCCGTTCTTCGTATTCACACATAGGCATTTTGCTTTATGATTCGCTTGCGGCGGAGTGGGAAGTTATTCATGCAGTGCCTGGGGAGAGTGCGCAGGGCGAACCCGAATATCTCAAGTGTGAGCCGCTTTGTGCGTTCTTTTCACCGGAGAGGGCAAGCGCAGGTGCTTGGATGCGGATAGATTGTCCCGATTCGGTTGCACGAAGGGCTGCTCTGTATTGCCGCCGTAAAGCGGAAGAGAAGGTTGTCTTTGATAATGATTATCTTCTCAGTGACACAACCGAACTATATTGTTGTGAATTAGTATGGCGGGCGTATATGCAGTCAGGAATTGATATCAGTAGCGGCGCACGTTATGATGTCCCGACTATTATCTGCAAAGAAGGGGAGTGCATCTTCCCCGCTAATATTGAAAGAGGTGAACACACCTTGTTTGTTAAACAATTTAAATCAAAAAGTCATGAAAAAGGTATTTTATCTGCTCAGTGCAGCATTGATCGCCCTGACTTTTGCAGCGTGCTCGTCCTCGAACACGCCAGAAGGTGCAGTGAATGCGTATCTGAAAGCGCTACAGGCGAATGATTCGCGCAAAGCGCTTGAGATGTTCTACTTCTCTAAGCCGGTTTCACCCGAAGCAATGGATGAATATGTTCAAATGGTAGATGAGAAGGTGAACAAACAAAACGAAAAGAAGCAAGGTATTGCTTCATGGGAGATTGGTGAGGTGCAAATGGCAGAAGATAAAGCGTCTGCAATTGTTCCTTACACGGTTAAGTACGGTGACGGTACCGAGCAGTCGGATAGTCAGAAAACCGTTAAGATAGACGGCAAGTGGTTGCTTGACAGTGGCAAATAATCGTTTGTAGGTATTCCTATGATGTAATTCAGTACGAGCTGACTATAAAAATTCCCTGCACCTAAAGACGCAGGGAATTTTTTATATTGTCATTATTCATTTTGACCTATAGGTCCTCATTTCTTGGAAACAGGCTGAATACCGTCGCGCTTCATAAGCGGCTCAATAGAGGGCTCGCCCAAGCGGAATCGGCGATAAAGTTCGGCCACATTTTCTGTTCCGCCTTTTTCCAGAATGTTCTTACGGAAAGCAGCTGCAGCCTTCTTGTCAAAGATTGATCCGTTCTTTTGCTTTGCCTCCTGGAATACAGAGAATGCATCTGCATCCAGCACTTCCGACCACTTGTAGCTATAGTATCCGGCGGCATATCCTCCGGAGAAGATATGGGTGAATGCCGTCTCCATTTGTGTGCCGGGGGCAACGGGCAATACGGCCACTTGATCCATCGCTTTGTTGCCGAAGTTAAGAACCGCCTCTGCTACAGACATTCCTTCCGGCACTGCGAAAGGTGCAGTCAATGAGTGCCATGCCATGTCGAGGTAGCCGAAAGAGAGTTGACGTACGCAGGCGTATGCGGCGTGGTAGGTTTGCGAAGCATGCATGCGGTCGAGCAGTTCCTGAGGTAGGGATTCGCCTGTCAAATAGTGCTTGGCGAACGTGTCAAGGAACTCTTTCTCGTCTATGAAGTTCTCGTTGAACTGGCTGGGTAACTCTACAAAGTCACGGGGCACATTAGTTCCGGATGCGTAGGAATACTGGCAACGCGTGAGCATACCGTGCAGACCATGTCCGAACTCATGGAGAAAAGTACGTACTTCGTCGTAGGTGAGGAGTGCAGGCTTGGTGTCTGTCGGGCGGGTGAAATTCATGACATTAACGATATGTGGACGGCTGTCGGTTCTGCCCTCGCGCCACTGCGGTTTGAAGTCATTCATCCATGCACCACCTCGCTTGCCGTCCCGTGGGTGGAAGTCGGCATAGTAGACAGCAAGGTACTTCCCCTTCTCGTCAAAGACCTCGTATGCGCAGACTTCAGGGTTGTAGGTCTGGATGTTCTTGTTCTCTTTGAAGGTGATGCCATATAGGCGCTTGGCGAGTCCGAAAACGCCTTGTTTTACCCTCTCCAGTTCGAAGTAGGGACGCAGATCGTCGTCAGAGATGGAGTATTTCTCATTCTTGAGTTTCTTGGAATAGTAACTCCAATCCCAACCTTGCAGTTGTGCGTAGAATCCGATGGACTCGGCGTAGTCTTGCAGTTCTTTCACTTCGCTGACAGCTACGGGCATGTAGTTGTCGCGCAGTTGGTCCAATAGTGCATACACATTGGCGGGGGTTTCTGCCATGGTTTTGTGCAGGGACTTGTCGGCGTAACATTTCTTACCGAATAGCTGCGCGATAGCCAGACGTGTGTTGACAATATCGGTTATAACCTGTGTGTTGTCAAAATCGCCCCCAATGCAACGTGTGTTGTACGCCATGTATAGTTCGCGGCGTATATCGCGGTTGTCACAGTCCTGCATAACGGGGATGTAGGTGGTAGGCTTCAGATTGAGCAGCCAACCTTCGCTGTAGCCTTTTGCTTCTGCCTGCTTGCGCAGCATTTGCTTAGTGTCTTCGTTGAGTCCGCTGAGGAGTTTTTCGTCCTTAATCAGCATGGTCCAAGCGTTAGTGGCTTTCAGCACGTTCTGTCCGTAAGCAAGGGTAAGTTGGCTGAGTTTGCTGCTAAGTTCGCGATACGTCTGTTTGTCTGCTTCGTTCAGGTTAGCACCGTTATTGGCGAAACTCTCGTAGATGTCGTCCAACATTTTCGCTTGCTCGGGTGTCAGTTTCAGTTTGGCGCGCTGGTCATATACTGCTTTAATGCGCTTGAAGAGCCCTTCGTTCAGACGAATGGAAGTGGTGTACTCCGACAATTTCGGTGTCACTTCTGTCTCTATGGCGTCCAGTTCATCGTTGGTGTCTGAATTCGTGAGGTTGAACAGACAAGACAACGTGACATCCAAGAGCCTTCCTGCGCGTACATATGGTTCGATGGTGTTGGCGAATGTCGGAGCCGCCGGATTGTTGACGATAGCGTCAATGTCGGCGAGACCTTCCTTCATGCCCTGCTCAATAGCGGGCATATAATGCTCGGGTTTGATTTCGTTGAAAGGGTAGGTACCATGCGGAGTCTTCCAGTTCTTGTAGTTCAAGAAGGGGTTGGTTCCGGCAGTGGCAGAAAGAGTAGTAGCAACAAGTGCCATAGCAAGAATGGTTTTAATCTTCATATTGTATTTATTTATGTTTGCGTAGTTTATGCCGCTTGTATCTTTATCGGAGCATGTTTGCACAGCAGGTTATCGAATCAAATTGATGTCTCCGGATAATTGATAGACGCCGATGTCAGCAGGGCGGCGCTTGGTGGTACGGTGGTATTTGACGTTTGGGTCGGCATCAGTTCCCCGCGCGCGAATAACGTAGAAGTATGCACCTTCAGCGGCTGGTCTTCCATTGATTGTGCCGTCCCATCCCTTGGCTGGGTCATCCCACTCGTAAACCAATTTGCCCCAACGGTCATAAACCCAGCAGTGGAACTCCGCAAGAGAGCGGTACATGACGCGAAACTCATCGTTGGTGCCGTCTCCATTAGGCGTGAAAACGTTAGGAACAACTAATTGTGAACTGGATACATTGATGTCGAACACCACCGAGTCGGAGACACATTGGTCATTTCTGACCCAAAACTTCACTTGGTAGGTACCGTCAGTCATGAAGGTGTAGCGCTGGTCTTCATCGGTGCGCGTGGCAATCAAGTCCGTACCTTTGTATATCTCCCAAAGGAAATATTTGGCAGTGGGTTTGTTGGTATTGGAAATGAAGTTGATGTCCAAAGGCGCAGAACCCGACAACTGTGTCTCGTTGATAGGTCTTTCCGGCTCGTTCTCTATCTGTTCTCCTCGGGTGGTAGTGACTGATTGGGGGTGTGCTGCTACGGCTATAGCGGTCATTTCATCCGATGTGACGGAGTCGGGTGTCAGACCCAGTGCAGTTGCAAATTGGTCGGCTATAAGGCTGAACTGTGTATCTTTCAGCGGAGCCCCTACGGCAACCTGAGGCAGTAATCGCACGGTTTCTGTTGCCACTGAATCAGTCCAAGCACCATCGCCTTCGCTCCATCCCAAACTGGTATAAGTAACCGTCCCTTCCCTCACCAGTTTGTGCATCATTTGGTAACTGTCCAAGTAGGACATCTCAGGAATGAGGGCGTTCAGGGTCAGAATAGTCCGCTCACATTCGGCTTCGGCGGTCAGTTCGTTAAGGGTCAGCCGGTACTTGTTGTAGTCAATGATGTAGAACGAAATGGTTGTGTCGGGCGTGTAGAGTAGGTAGCCCTTGTCCGGTTCGGGGTACAGCGTCTCTGCCCCGCTGCCTGACTGAATGACATTTCCGTTCAGGTCGCGCCATTGGAAAGCAGCCGTGCCGGTATATTCCAAGTACGCATCGCTTTGGGTGAGGTCGGCAAAGAGCACCACATAGTCGATGTTCACAGGCTGGGGAAGGTTGTAGTGCGTCCCGGAAATGTTCACTTGCGCCTCTGCGTATAGTGGTAGCAGTAGTAATAATATGTAGGCGAGTCTTCTCACTTATTCACTTGGAAGCGTTTGTCGCCATTCTGGAAGAAGGCTACTATTTGTTTGGCAGCAGCTATACCTGCATTGATGTTGGCTTCGGCAGTCTGCGCTCCCATCTTCTTGGGGGTTGCGAAGTAGCGCTCTGCACATAGTTCGCGCAGTTTGGCATCAGCACCGGGCATAATATCTGTAACATACTTGAAGTCGGGGCGTTCTACCATGAAGCGAACCAAGTCGTCCTCTTTGATTACTTCCTTGCGGGCGGTGTTCACTAACAATCCGTTTTTGGGCATCTTGCTCAGCAGGTCGTAGTTGATGGACTGGATAGTCTCAGGCGTGGCGGGGATATGCAGAGACACAATGTTAGCCTGTGCGTACAATTCTTCACACGAGTGGACAGGCTGCACGCCTTCTTGTAACATAACATCGTCCTGACAATAGGCATCGAACGCCATCACATTCATTCCGAAGCCTTTGGCGATGCGAGCCACATTGCGGCCTACATTGCCGTAAGCATGAATACCCAGCGTCTTTCCCTTCAGCTCCGACCCGGAGGTTCCGTTATAGAAATTGCGCATGGCATACACCATCAGTCCCA
>CAMOMF010000201.1 GCA_946619625.1 uncultured Bacteroidales bacterium | reverse complement strand
TACAATTATGGCTAAGAAAAACCAAAAGATTGAAAAACAAGATGAGAATCTTGAAAATGTACAGGAAGCGCTGTCTGCTTCCGGTCAGTGGATTGAAAAGAACCAAAACGCGCTGATGTGGTGTCTGACCATCATCGTTGTGGTAGTATGCGGCTTTATCGCACTGAATAACTACGTGTGGAAACCCAAGGCAGCGGCTGCTCAGGAAGAGACCGCCAAGGCTGTCGTTTATTTCAGCCAGAGCCAGTGGGAACAGGCGCTGAACGGTGACGAAGCTGATTGCATCGGTTTTGCCGAGATTGCAGACAAGTACAGCCACTATCAGGCTGGAGAGTTGGCTGCGCTTTACGCCGGCATCTGCAACTACAAACTGGGCAACTATGAAGAGGCTGCCGAGTACCTGCAGAAATTCGATGCTGACGACCTGAATATCGACCCTGCAGCGCATGTACTGCTTGGCGATGCCTACGTACAGTTGGACGAACTGAGCAAAGCGCTGAAAGCCTATGACCACGCTATTGAAAGCAAGAACGTGCTGATTGCTCCCCTTGCCCTCAAGAAACAAGGTATCATCTACCTGGAGCAAGGTGATAAGAAAGCCGCCAAGAAAGCCTTCGAAGCTATCCGCGACAACTACGCTCAAAGTGCTGAAGCACAGGATATCGACAAGTACATCGCTGTTGCCGAGTAACAGAAGAAAGCCGATGGCAACAACATTGCACAATTTATCGGAGTTCGACCCAAACCAACTGCCCGAAGCATCTGTGTTGCGCAAACAGCGCTACGCCATTGTGGTGGCAGATTGGAACTCTCAAATTACTTACGCCCTCGCTGATGGAGCCATAAAGACGCTCCTCGGCGCGGGTGTTGTTGAAGACAATATCATCGTCAAACATGTGCCCGGAGCGGTGGAACTGACGTATGCCTCCGCCAAACTGATGGGGCAGGTGGACGCCATCATCATGATTGGTTGCGTCATACGTGGCGGCACTCCGCATTTCGATTATGTATGCAGTTCCGTTACGCAAGGAATGACCGAACTGAACCTCCACGGCAAAACTCCCGTAATCTTCTCTGTCCTGACAACTAACAACATGGAAGAGGCACAACAGCGTGCCAATGACAAGTTGCTGGGAAACAAAGGCGTAGAGGGCGCAGTCGCCGCTATGAGGATGGCGAATATGTGGCTATGAGTAGCACGGACAACAAATAATCAATACACAATATGAAACCAACACTTTTTATCTTGGCGGCAGGAATGGGTAGCCGCTACGGTGGACTCAAGCAGATTGATGCGCTTGGTCCAAACGGAGAGACAATCATGGACTATTCGGTATTCGATGCACTTCGAGCCGGTTTTGGCAAAGTAGTGTTCGTCATCCGCAAGGATTTTGAAGCGGATTTCCGTCGCGTAGTCCTCTCGAAATACGAGGGTAAGGTACCTTGCGAGGTATGTTTCCAGTCCATCGACAAAGTGCCTGCGGGGTGCACATACAACCCTGAGCGCAGCAAACCTTGGGGCACGAACCATGCAGTGCTGATGGGTAAGGATGTTATCAAAGAGCCCTTTGCCGTCATCAATGCTGACGACTATTATGGTCGTGAGTCCTTCCAGATTCTTGCTGATTTCCTCAATTCCGTTGCTGACAAACAGAATCAGTACTGCATGGTAGGTTATCGCGTTTGCAATACGCTGTCAGAGAATGGTTCGGTTAGTCGCGGCGTTTGCCAAACCGATGCTGAAGGTCACCTCACAGGTGTAGTGGAGCGCACCAATATTGTTCGCAAAGAGGACGGAAAAATATATTTCAAGGACGAGCACGATGCTGACATCTTCCTTGAGGAAAATGCGCCTGTATCCATGAATATGTGGGGCTTCACTCCCGAGTATTTCGGATATGTTGAGGCTGCCTTCAAGACTTTCCTGCAGGAGCATGGTCAGGAAATGAAATCGGAGTTCTATATTCCTACGCTTGTAAACGACCTCATTGTTGCCGGTAAGGCTACTTGCAAGGTGCTGGACACTCCGTCAAAGTGGTTCGGTGTGACCTATTCAGAGGACCGCCCGCAAGTGGTTGCCAAGTTTGCGTCCCTTGCCAAGGACGGCACATACCCCAGCCCGCTGTTCTAAATCACCGCGCTGGATAGTAGGAGTTAAAGGAGTTCTCCCTCGACAGGCTTGGTCTTGCACTCCTAAAAACTTATTCGAAACTTAACACACACACAACATAACACACAAATTATCAAAAGGCGAGGCAACTCCATTGGGAATTGCCTCGCTAATTATTTGTGAACCCTTGGCATCGAATTTAGCCTTCGGTGTAATCTGTTGTTAGCCGTAATCTGTTGTTCTGTATCATCTGATGTTTGACCGTAATCTGTTGTTCTGTGCAGCCCGGCTAAAATACCGGCGTCCCCTGCACTCCTGCACTCCAAAAATTATTATTGTTTGCGGAACTTGAGTGATCCTTCTGCTGTGGTGGCAAAGTAAATGCCGGAGGGCAGGTTCTCGGTGCCAATCAGTGTGGAAGTGGTACTGCCCAGACAAGCGCCTTGCAGGGTGTACAGACGAACCAATTTGCCCTCGGGGTTGAGAATAGTCTCTCCATTAAACGAGAGACTTGTTTCGCAGCTGTTTTGCAACGCAGAACCATCATCATACAGGTTGATGTAATATAGGTTGTTGCTGTCCGCCTTGGTCAGTTGGTGACGGCCAGCAGGCAGTACCTTGCTGATAGTGCCGTTGGTGGCAACCGTCTTAACACTGTCAATCATGATGTTGGCAGTTGCTTTGTCAAATGCCAAGAAGAGCGTGTATTGTTGGTCAGTGGTGAAACTGATATTGGTGGACCCTTCCATTTTGACGCACTCGGTGTAAGTAGTGCCATTTACGGTAACCGTTCCTTTGTTTTTGCTGAAAGAGCAGTTGGTGAAAGTGTAGAAAGAAGAGGTTGGTGCGCCGTTAAGAATATAACACTCATGGCTGCCCGTACCGCTGTGGTGGGTGGTGTCAACGCCCGTTGTGTCCACATAACTCATTTCCTCGCCAAAAATACTGTCCAGAGAAGAAGAGTAGGAGGTAATTGCCGCTACCAACTGTTGGTTGAGGTCGTAACTGCTGTTATCAGCATCGGTGAAGGTGAAAGCAAAGTCGCCATGTTGGCAGCGTCCTGCACCCAAGTTGCCGGTCACGATTCCCGGTACATTGGCAGGATCGTCGGGAGTGACAGAGTACATGACCTGCGCGTTGGTGTCGAAATTGTTGTAGGTGTTCGCACCGGACTTGGTAGTAACGGTTGCGGGCACTTGCTCGGTGCGGCTGTTTGCCAAATAGGCATCGAAATGAACGGGTGCGGAAGAGGCGTTGTAATAAACGAGCGTCTTGCTGCCGGTGAACTGGTTGTTGTATGCCTTAATCATACCGCCAGCCTCGCCTGAGAAGGTGCCTTCTGCCTCTGCCGTGCCATTCTTGGTGTCAGTACCTTGCAGGGAAATGAGCATGGGCTTGGGACAGTTGCGGAAATAGTTGTTCTCCACGAACGCGGAAGATCCGGTGGTGACACCCACACAATACTTGGCGTTGCCGTCGAAATAGTTGTTGTAGATATGCACACTCATGGTGCGGATACGCGGGTGGCGGGAATCGGAGTGGTCGAACCAGTTGTGGTGATAAGTGATGTAGTTCGGACCACTTTCGCTCTTCATACCGCACATACTGGACTTACCTGTGTCCCAGAAATGGTTGTAACTGACGGTGACGAACTTGGAGTTGGACTTTACGTCAATGCAACCATCGCCTTTGGCCTTGTCGCCTGAGCCTTGTTTGCCGTAAAAACCATCGATATGGTGGACCCAGATGTTACTATTGTCCGTGTCGAGTGAGATGCAGTCATCCATGGCGGTCATGACGGCAAAGTTGCGTACCTCAACACTCTTGGCGTTGCGAATGAGCATGCCGAAACCGCGGATGACCGCGTCTTTGCCCACACCCTCAATGGTGATGTTGAGTTCCGAGTCGGCTTTGTTGCCCTTGACTTGCAGTCCCTCTTCGCTGCTGTCCAGCGCATCCATGTCAGATGCATTGAGTGTTCCGAGGATGCGGAAACAGAGTGGGGTGGTGTCGTACCCTTTCTGGTAGGCAGTGATGATTGCCTGCATGCCTGTGCATGTCGTAGTACCGCCGTTCTTGGTGGTTTTGACGGTCGTGCTGATAGTCTTGGCATTGCCGGCATGTACGTAGAACACCTTGGCACCGGCTTTAAGCGTACCATCGTTCTTGTACGCGCCCACGCCCGCGGGATAATTATAGTGTGCAAATCCGTTTCTGTCGTGTGCTGCAACGGTGAGTAGTGCCGTCTCGGTAGCATCGGCAGTGACTTCGTTTCCGGCAGCAACGGGTACCACTTTCATCTGGTAGGTGCCTGCCGCCAATCCGAGGGCATCGGCGCGGTAGTAAGTGCCGTAACTGCGGAGCAAAGGTTTGTCGAGTTGGGTGTACTGTCCGTTTTGAGGGCGGACATAAACATTGTAGTCGTTGTAGCCGGACAGGGGAGCCCATTCCACGTAGGCGGATTCGAGCCAACCGGCTGCGTTGTTGACGGTGACAGCGGCATGAAGGAAGCCGCAAAGCAGGAGTGCTGCAAGAGCAAGTAAGGTTTTACGCATGGTGAATTTTTTGAGTTGTTGTTATCTTATAGTTGCCCATTGCTGATCTTATGGTCATCTTATGGTTATCTTATGGTCATCTTATGGTCATCTTATGGTTGTCCATTCAAAGTCCTTACGCGAAGAAAGAGAAGTGCACATTGCCATATTTGCGTTCTTCGAGGAAATGCGGGTGCCCGGCAAAATTGTTGTTGGCAGAATGCTCCAATACAAACAATCCGTCCTCGGCAAGGAGTTGTGCCCCAAAAACCAAGTCTGGCAGGGTGGGCAGTTTATCCAGTGCGTAGGGCGGGTCTGCAAAAATGAGGTCGAATTTCTGCCTGCATGCAGCGATGAACTTGAAAGCATCTCCGCGAATGACGGTGAGGTTTTCGGCTCCGAGTTGCTTGGAGGCACTGATGATGAAGTTCTGTTGTGTGTGTGCCACTTCCACCGCTATAACATCTGCGGCTCCGCGGCTGGCACACTCCAAACTGATGCTGCCTGTCCCAGCAAACAAGTCGAGGACATTGCTGCCCTCGATTTGTATCTTGTTTTGCAAAAGGTTGAAAAGACTCTCTTTAGCGAAGTCAGTAGTGGGTCTTGCCGTGATGTTTTTCGGCGGATTCAACCGTCTGCCTTTCCATTTGCCGCTTATGATACGCATGTGTGTAAACGGGGGTGATTGTTTACTCCCAGTTTCCGGCGTTGTTGTTAGGCTCGTTGATGTCACCCATTTTCAGGCCGGGGTAGTGGTCAAGTTGCTCCTCGCGGTCAATGAGGTTGACGCGCTCCTGGTCATCAAGGTCGCCCAGATAGGTGTTGTAGTGTGCACGCACCTCAACGAGGGGGATACGGATGCCTTGGCTGGTAGTGTAGTTGTCGTTCGTCTCCGCCTCGAACTTGATATGGTCGGTATAAGGAATGTAAATCAGTTGCTTAACCGACTCGTTGTCGTACTTGCCTTTGAAGAGCGCAGTAAGTACAGGCGAAGCGATGGTGTCACGTACGAAGCCTGTCAGCCCCTCTGCCTCAACCTCTTTGTAGTTGCCGGTTTTCTTGGCTTTTTCTATGATTTTAACAGCCTTGGCTTCGGTCATACCTGCCTCAAGTTGTTTCTCGGTAAGAGCACCTTCCTTTACCACCTCTTTTTTGCTGCCTGTTTGTAGCCAAAGAACGAGAGAGTCGAGGTTGGCGGTGTAGCGACCATGCTGGAGGCGAAACTCGTTTTCTGCAGTACGGATGTCGGTCAGTTTCTCTGCCACGGCAACTTCGCGGGCTGCTCTTTCATTTTCGAAATGGATAGGGGTTACAACGCTCATGACGCAAATATATGCCAAGAAGCAAATTGCGAGCGCAAGTAAAACACGGATAGTAGTTTTCATTTTTTTGGTATTTTATTTTTGTTATTATTCGTAGAAAAAGCGATTTGTGTACCGTGATACACCAAATCGAGTGCAAATTTACAAAAAAAAACTGAAATATCATAATAAAAACGCAGTTTTTTGTCTTTTTTCTTGCCTTTTTCAGTTTTTTTTGCTACTTTTGCATGAATTTTGGTCATAAAAGTAGAAAGAAATGGCGATAAGCGCCTCTATAATGAACTACTAAAGAAAATGGAAAATGGAAGAAAAAACGAAGATATTGTCAGCGTCCCTTGCCCGAATGGAGGAGGAGCACCGTATTGTTTTCTCGTCAGATGAAAAGGCATGCCTGTTATCGGCCGCATCGAGACTGAGCGAGAAAGAATTGATGTCACGAATAGCCACGATGGAGACTGCGGTAGGCGAGATCGGTCTGACCGGCGTGACAGTGGCCGCCATTTTGCTGTGCGGAACCGACACGGATGAGGTAAGACGCGTGTTCAATGAGCAGGTGGTGACCATCATTGAGGGTTTGAAGCGTGTGGAGGACCTGTACCTCAAGAACACAGTGATGGAGACGGAGAACTTCCGGAAACTGTTGCTTGCATTGGCGGAAGATGTACGGGTGGTGATGATTATTATCGCCGAACGTTTGTGCCTGATGCGTGCGCTCAATAGTGAGGAGGATAGTGATTATCGCCGCCAAGTTGCGCGCGAAACCTCTTTTCTGTACGCTCCACTTGCCCATCGCTTGGGTTTGTATGCCATCAAGACAGAATTGGAGGACCTCTCCCTGAAGTTCTCCAACTACACTATATATAAAGAAATAGCGCACGCGCTGAATGCCAAGAAACGCGAGCGTGATGCCTATATCGCCTCCTTTATCGGACCGGTGGAGGAGAAACTGAAAGCGTTGGGACTGCGTTTCCATATCAAGGGACGCACCAAGTCGATTCACTCCATCTACAACAAAATGCAGAAGCAGCAGTGCGGTGTGGATGGCATATACGACTTGTTTGCCATACGAATTATTTTGGACTCTGAGCCGGAAAAAGAGAAAGCGGAGTGCTGGCAAGCCTACTCGGTGGTGGCAGACATGTATCAACCCAACCCGAAACGGCTCCGCGACTGGTTGTCCATCCCGAAATCCAATGGATACGAGTCGTTGCATACGACCGTGTTGGGACCTGAACAGAAATGGGTGGAGGTGCAGATCCGTACCGAGCGGATGGATGAGGTGGCGGAAAAGGGTGTCGCTGCCCACTGGAAATACAAAGGTGGTCAGAGCGAGACCGGCATGGATGAGTTCCTGAAAGGTGTGCGCGAGATGCTGGAGAGTGAACAGGTGGACAGCCGTGAAGCCATCAGCGAGTTCAAGTTGAACCTGTATGACCAAGAGGTGTTCGTGTTCACACCCACCGGTGACTTGAAGAAACTGCCCAAAGGGGCGACGGTGCTGGATTTTGCGTTTGCCATCCACTCCCGCATTGGTTGTCAGTGCGTAGGCGGCAAGATTGGCGGCAGAAACGTGCCTATCAAACGTGTGTTGCATAATGGCGACCAAGTAGAGGTGCTGACCTCACCTACGCAGAAACCGTCTGAAGCATGGCTAAAAATCGTTCAGACCAGCAAGGCGAAGAACAAGATACGGCAGGCACTGAAAGAGATTGAATACAAAGATGCTGCTGAGGGCAAAGAACTGCTGGAGAGGCGGTTTAAGAATTGGAAGTTCGACTATTCGGAAGGGCGTGTATCGCATTTGGCAAAGAAACTAAACTACAAGTCGGTGTCGGACTTCTACCAGGCATTGGCGCAGGGTAGGTTGGATATCCTCGCAGTGCGTGATATTTATGCTGAACTGGAACGCGAAAGCCAGGAGCCCGAGCATCCGTCGTCCGGCATTTCCGCCGAGCAGTTTGTACAGCATACGCCGGATGTGAGTGCTTCGGGCAGTCAGGATGTGCTGGTAATTGAGCAGAACCTGAAGAACGTGGACTACAAACTTGCCAAGTGTTGCAACCCTATATATGGTGACCCCATCTTCGGTTTTGTGAGTGTCACTTCCGGCATCAAGATTCATCGTGCCAACTGTCCGAATGCCGCAGATATGCGGAGCCGATTCCCGTACAGGATAGTGCCGGCACGCTGGTCGGGGAAGGTGGTGGGTCTGCAGTATCCGATTACTTTGCGTGTGGTCGGACATGACGATATCGGTATAGTGAGTGGTATCACTTCGCTAATCAACAAAGAGCAGGGTGTGCTGCTGCGTACCATCTCCATTGATTCGCATGACGGTATCTTTGAGGGGCACTTGACATTGTTGGTGTCATCGACAGACCAGTTGGATGCCGTACAGAAAAAGATTGCCGGTGTGAAGGGTGTGAAAAATGTGTCCCGCGGATGAGAAAGGTATTGTGTATATTGCTGTTGTTAAGCAGCATGGTGCTGCACGCGGCGGAGTACCGTGGACGCGTGCTGGACGAGCGTGGTGAGGGGCTGATGTATGCCACTGTTTATCCCGAGGACGATCCGGTTGCGGGTACAGCCACCGGCAGTGACGGGCGTTTTGTATTGGAGACGGAGGTGAGTCCGGACAGCAAGGTGGTGGTGTCGTTTGTCGGTTACGAGAAAGCGGAACTACCCTTGGCGTTTTTTGCCGATTCCGGAGCAGTGGTACGCTTGACCGAGCAGCCTGTCGCCCTCTCGGAGACGTTGGTGGAGGCCAAGAAAACCAAGCGTCGGGGCAAGCGCGGCGAGATGGCGCAACTGTTGTACAAAGTGTTCAACCGCATGGAGTACGATTTTCCTGACGAGCCATACAAAGTGCGCCTTGTGAGCGATGTGAAAATGGACTCGGAGGACGTACCTTGGGGTATGGAACAGATGATTGCATCGGTTATCCAGATTCCCGAGGGGCGTAAAGACAGCCGCGACTCTGTGCAATTCATGGGCGAGTACTGCAAGCGTTATTTCCTTTCTCATATACGCGCACGCGCAGACAGCATTCTGGCGAAAGACAAGTTGGATTATCGTACGCGGAAAATGGCGAACGAGATGGACTCCGGCGTAGTGGTGCATGCCGCATTGTGGGCAATTGCCGATGTACACTACGATTTCCAGAGTGAAATGAACGACTTGCGCCACTGGACCGTCAGTGACGGTGCTGCGGGCGAGAAAGTACTGACCTATTTGGAGAAAAAGAATTTTCTCGGGATTGTGGTTTATTCCATCTCACGTCAGTATATTGTTGACAGTGAGACGTTTCGTGTGAAGCGTTTTGTAGTGGACGGCATTATGGATGTGAATATTCCGTTTGGTCACAAGTTGAAACCCGATGAGTTGGCCATGCTGAATCTGCTGAATGTGGATGAGGCGGCGATTGAGAAATTCCGCGTCAAGTCGGCGCATGGTCATGTGGTGATGAGCACTACATACCGTATGCAACCAGACGGTCACCTATATCCGCATGAGCGCAGTATGCTGACAGACGCAGAACTATTCAGTACGAAGAAACAGAACATGACCATACCCATTCACATCAAGGGGACACAACGTGTGCTGTCTGTCCAAACGGAGGGTGTGGAGCCGCTGCAGCAGCGTGTTACTCAGCGTGTTGTTCGGGAGATTGTGCCGATATTCTGACCTCTTTGATGGCGTTGATTTCTTCCGGCATTTTCAGGGTGTATAGTATGGCTTCGGCTTGGCGGTACACATTGCGTTTCTTTTGCCCGGCGGCATAAACGAACGCCTCCGCCGTGACGATACGTTGGTGCGTCTCGTCCAAGCGGGTGTGCTGTACGAACGGGCCGCCCATGGCAGCACCGCCCTTCATTTTCCAAAGTCCGCGCACTTCAGCACAATATGCGTTGTCGTTGACCGATACGACTTGGTATTGCGGGGGGAAGATCTTGTATTCCGTGCCCATATAGGAGCCGTCCACGTACCCGCTGATGCGGTGCAACATACTGTCGCGCTTGCCAGTCAGGTAGTCCAAGGTAAACGTATTGGCGTCGGTGTACGGATAGGCATACACAATGATATCGCGGCGTTTGGGGCCGTTGTCGTTGCAGCACCAAACTAAGTCGGAGTCATCCTGAATGACCTGATAATCGGCAGGGATATAAATCTGTACGCCAAATTTCTTCATGATTAAGTCAGAGGCTTCGTGATTGCAGAAACGTTTGTAGAACTTGGCTTGACGTTCCAACTCCTGACGAACAAACCAGTTGCGGATAGTTTCGCTCTTCTCGTTGAGTAAAGCCTGCAACGCTTCGCCCGATGGAGCAGTGATACGCGCCACAGCCTGTGGGTGCGAATACCAATCGGTGGTGTATGACAATTTGGCAGCCTGGTATCGCTGTGGATTGACATCCACTAAAAGGATATTGCGGACAGGTTTGAGCATGTCGTCGAAATTCGCCCATGACACTTGCGAGACGGAGAAATAACTCTCCATTTGGGGCATGCACGGCATATCCGCCTCCAAATAAGCGCGCAGGGTGTCACCAGGTTCGCTTTCCCAATAATTGTTGTTGCATACAACGAGTATTTCGTAGATGGTGCCGGTGGCGGAGGTGACAATCTTGTCGTTGTTTTTGCAGCCAATCAATGCCAATGTCAGCATCAGTATGAGGGTGAATTTGTGCTTCATAATGGTTCGAAAATGAATATTTTTGAATAGGGTGTTCTGGCAAGTGTTTTGCCTAAAAAGCCAATAACATGGAGCCGGAAGTAAAAAGTAAAGAGCGTATGAAGGATGTTACCCCTTGTTAATTGTCTTCGTTGCCGTTTTCCGCCGGTTTGTTCAGGAAATCGAGTCCCCTGAACGGAACCGTTTTGGCGGGTCGGTCTTCTTTTTCTTTGAACGGCAGCGGGTTGCGGTTGATATCAGCACTCTCTTTGCGCACCCGCAGCAAATCAATTGCCATGTATAGTGCGTGCCTGAACGATTGTGCGTTGGCGATGTTCTTTCCCGCCAAGTCGTAAGCGGTGCCGTGGTCGGGCGAGGTGCGAATAATATTCAGTCCGGCGGTGTAGTTGACGCCGTCCATGTCAAGACTCTTGAATGGTATGAGTCCCTGGTCGTGGTACATGGCAAGAATGGCATCGAAATGGGCGTACTTGCCGGAGCCGAAGAATCCGTCGGCAGAGTAGGGTCCAAACGCCATGATTCCCTGCTCGAAGGCTTTTTTGACAGCGGGTTTGATGATATCCTGTTCCTCTTTTCCAATCAGTCCGTTGTCACCTGCATGGGGGTTGAGTGCCAACACGGCGATACGCGGCTGGCGGATGCGGAAATCGTTCAGCAGTGAGTCAGCCAAAGTGCGCAATTTGCCCAATATACGTTCTTCGGTGATGTATTGCGGCACTTGTGCGATGGGTACATGGTTGCAAACGAGGGCGACCCTCATCTGTGCGCTGACCATCATCATAAGGCTCTCTTTGCCGCTGCCGAACATTTGGGTAAGGTACTCGGTATGTCCGGAAAAGCGGAACTTGTCGCTTTGGATATTTTCCTTGTTGATAGGAGCGGTGACGAGTGCATCCACACTGCCCGCCTTCAGGTCGTCGCATGCGCGGCTGAGAGCAAGAAAAGAGGCGTGCCCTGCTTCGGGAGTCGATTTGCCTATTTGCAACGGCGTGTTGTCCGGATAGACATTGATAAGGTTGATTTTGCCGTGGCGGACCTCTTTGGCGCTATTGATGACGCAGAACTGCATGTTTTGCAACTGCTCGTCCATGGTTTTCAGGTGCTCGCGTGCAATCTGCTGATTGCCATATATTACGGGTGTGCAAATCTCGCAAATATGCGGGTCGGCAATGCCTTTGAGCATAATCTCGTACCCGATGCCGTTGATGTCGCCACTGGAGATGGCAATGATGGGTTTAGTATTTTCCATAATGCACTTTTTCGTATTGTAGTTTGTCTAATTCGCGTGGTTTGCGGTCTTCGTTCTTATATCCGAGCGAGATGATACAGAGTACGTTCAGTTCCCCGGGAATGCCGGTGAGGGAGCGGATCTGCTGTTCGGCAGAGAGGGTCTGTTGTTCGTCCATAAACCGTCCGTACACCTGCACCCAGCAAGCGCCAAGCCCCAAGTCGGCGGCTTCCAGCAAGATATGTTCGGCGGCAATGGCACCATCGCACTGCCAAGTGTCGGTTAGTGCCGGGTCCACGCAGACTATGATTCCCGCCGCCGCTTCGTTCAGCATCTGACTACCATAGGTCCGGCAAGTCGCCAACTGTGACAGGACGGCGTGGTCAGTAACGACCACAAACTGCCACGGGTTGCAGCGCTTGGAAGCGGGTGCCATGAGTGCAGCTTGCAGAAGTTGCTCTATTTTTTCCGGCTCAATGGCTTGCGCCGTGTATTTGCGTATGGAGCGCCGTTGTTGCGCCAAATCAAGAAATGTGGTCATTTGCCTATTTTCTCATTTTCTCATTTTCACATTTTCTTATTTGCAAATGGTGGTCATCAGTTCATCCATGGCAGCGGCGAGTCCGTCTTTGTTTCGTCCGCCGGCAGTTGCCATCTGTGGTGCTCCACCTCCGCCGCCTTGGATATGCTTGGCAGCGCTCTTAATCAGTGCCCCTGCATTCAGTCCGGCGGCAACCAATGGTTGGCTGAGGAATACGGCAATCTGCGGCTTGCCGTCCTGTTCGGTGGCGGCAATGACGGCAAATTTGACATCGGCGAACTTCCCTTTCAGCATGGGCAGCATAGCACGAATCATATTGTTGTCGGCAGCGCCGTCAATGCGTACCCCCTTGATGCCATTGATGTCCTGTGCAGACTGGATGATTCGGTCTCGGTACGCGAGGATGCGCTCGTTCATGAACTCTTCCATCTGTTTTTTCAGTCCGCTGTTCTCCTCGATGGCTTTGCGTATAGCGCCGCTGAGGTCGGGAGCGTTGTTGAAGAGTGCGCGCAGGTCAGCAAGCATGTCCTGTGTGGCGAAATACACCTCATCGACTTTGTCGGCTGTGATTGCCTCGATACGGCGAATACCGGCAGCAATGGAGGTCTCCATCAGGATACGAACGGAACCAATCTCGCCGGTGGCTTGCACATGGCATCCGCCGCAGAGTTCGATGGACGGACCATACTTGATGACGCGTACGTCGTCGCCGTATTTCTCTCCGAAGAGCGCCATGGCACCCATTGCTTTGGCTTCGGCGATGGGTGTGTGGCGACTTTCCTCCAGCGCGAAATTGCTGCGAATGAGTTTGTTGGCAAGTATCTCCACTTGGCGCAACTCTTCGTGACTGACTTTCTGGAAATGGCTGAAGTCGAAGCGCAGACTGTCGGGTGTGACGAGTGAGCCTTTCTGCTCGACATGCTCGCCCAGTACTTGCCGCAGCGCGTAGTGCAGCAGGTGAGTGGCGGAGGGGTTTCTGCTGATGGCCTGTCGGCGTTCGCTGTCCACCTGCGCCAGCAGTTCGTCCTCTATGGCTGAGGGCAGTTGGCGCGTGATACAAACATTCAGTCCGTTCTCGCGCTTGCAGTCGATGACGTCCACATCGCCCAGTTTGCCGGTGTCACCCACTTGTCCGCCCATTTCGGCGTAGAAAGGTGTTTTCTCCAATACTATCTGGTAGAAAGCGCCGGCTTTCATGGTCACTTGGCGGTAACGCAGCACGCGGGTTCGGACGCATAGTTCGTCGTATCCGACAAACTCGGGCTGTTCACCTTCATGTAATTCTGTCCAGTCGCCAAGGTCCTGTTTGTTGGCGTTGCGTCCCATTTCTTTTTGGTGTTCGAGTGCTTTCTGATACTCGTCCTCGTTGGTGGTGAAACCGTTTTCGCGGAGTATCAGTTCGGTCAGGTCGAGCGGGAATCCGTATGTATCTTTGAGCGTGAAGACGTCCACGCCGGAGATCTCGGTTTTGCCCTGCTTGCGTGCCTCGTCCATCAGTTTGCCGAGCAGACTGATACCTTTGTCCAAAGTGCGCAGGAACGCCTCTTCCTCGCTGCGGATGACGGGTGTTATCTGTTGTTCTTGTTTGACCAGTTCGGGGTAGGCATCGCCCAGGTCGCTGATGAGTTGGGGTACGAGTTTGTACAGGAACGCCTCGCGTTGCCCGAGGAACGTGTATCCGTAACGGACGGCGCGGCGGAGAATACGGCGGATGACGTAACCGGCTTTCTCGTTGCCGGGTAACTGTCCGTCGGTGATGGCGAAAGCGATGGTACGTATATGGTCGGCGATGACGCGCATGGCAATGTCCACATCCTCCTTTGCGCCGTACTTTTGCCCCGTCAGTTCACCAATCTTGCTCAGCATGGGTTGGAAGACATCGGTGTCGTAGTTGGAGGTTTTGCCTTGGATAGTGCGTACCAGTCGCTCGAAGCCCATGCCGGTGTCAATCACTTTCTTGGCGAGGGGCTCCAGGCTGCCGTCGGCTTTGCGGTTGTACTGCATGAAGACGATGTTCCATATCTCAATCACCTGCGGGTGGTCTTTGTTGACCAGTTCGCGACCGGGCACCTTGGCTTTCTCTTCATCGCTACGGCTGTCCACATGAATCTCGGAGCACGGACCACATGGACCTGTGTCGCCCATCTCCCAGAAATTGTCGTGCTTGTTGCCGTTGAGGATATGGTCTTTCGGGAGATGTTTCTCCCAAATACGGGCGGCCTC
>CAMOMF010000200.1 GCA_946619625.1 uncultured Bacteroidales bacterium | reverse complement strand
TGATAGTTGCCATCCTGATCGGACGGTTCGGTCCGTACTACCACTTGGTGACCTTTGCCACCACATCGGCAAACAAGATGATTCGCGAGATAGGTATCTCGTTGTTCCTTGCTTCGGTAGGTTTGGGTGCAGGCGAGTCGTTTGTGAGCACGGTAGTGAACGGCGGTTATTGGTGGATATTGTACGGATTGATTATCACGATGTTGCCGTTGCTGATTATAGGTTTGGTGAGCAGGATAGCGTTTAAGACGGATTTCTTCTCGCTGATGGGTATGCTGTCAGGCTCGATGACCAATCCGATGGCCTTATCCTACGCGACCGCTCTATCCGGCGACAACGACAAATCGTCGGTAGCCTACGCAACGGTGTATCCGCTGACGATGTTCCTGCGCGTAATGAGTGCGCAGTTAATCATATTGCTTACGTAACGAAAAGGTTGCGTACCGAAAGTTAAAATTACAAAATTACAAAATTACAAAAAAATGTATCGAAAATTCTGTATGGCAATGGCAGCAGTGATGTTAGGCAGTTGCGGTCTGAAGAATGCGACAGAGATTAGTCCTTCTGAGCCAGTGATAGGCAAGAACCAAATTCAATTGAGCAGCGACCACCTTACGCCGGAAGCGTTGTGGGCGATGGGCAGAATAGGTCAGGCAGACATGAACGTGGAGAACGGCCTAATCGTGTATAGTGTAACCTATTACAGCGTAGAGCAGAACAAATCTAATAGTGAACTGTTCCTGCTGGCCCCCAATGAGGGGACGCCTGTCCAGTTGACCAATGACAACCATTTCCAAGGTCAGGCGCGCTGGATTGACCGCGACAAGATAGCCTACCTGAGCAACGAAAGCGGGACAACGCAACTATGGATTATGCAACTGCATTTCTCCAAATCCATACAAGTGAAAGAGGTGCGCCAGATAACTGATTTTGAGAAAGATATTGATGACTTTATGTTCTCGCCAGACGGCAAGAAACTGCTGTTCATCAGCCAGGTGAAGACGGTTGAGACCACTGCCGACAAATACCCCGACCTACCAAAGGCGAGCGGGCGTATCGTCACGGACCTGATGTACAAGCATTGGGACGAATGGACAGAGAGTGCCCCCCACCCCTTCGTGGCGGATTTTGACGGCGAGAGCGTCTCCGGCATTGTGGATATTCTGGAGGGTGAGCCCTACGAGTGCCCGATGAAGCCTTTCGGCGGAATGGAGCAGTTGGCGTTCTCGCCTGACAGCAAGCAGATTGCATATACGTGCCGCAAGAAAACGGGTTTGGAATATGCCATCTCCACCAACAGCGACATCTACCTATATACTATCGCGACGCGCGAGACGAAGAATCTGACCGAGGGTATGATGGGTTATGACACCAATCCCAAGTTCTCACCAGACGGCACCAAACTGGCATGGCAGAGCATGGAACATGACGGATATGAGAGTGACCAGAACCGCCTGATGGTGCTGGACTTGACGGCAGCGGACGCTAAGCCTGTTTTCCTGAGCAAGGAGTTCGAATCGAACGTGGATGAGTTCCTGTGGCTCAACAACAGCCGTATTGCTTTCACCGGCTGCTGGCATGCCCTGGTACATATCTACACCATCAATATGGAGGGCAATATTCAGGAAGTGAGTGGCGGTCAATATGACTACTCGCTGTGCTGCAATGCCGGCGACCTGATTCTGTGCAAACGTCACTCGATGCGCGAGCCGGATGACCTGTACCTGCTGGACCTGCCCTCTGACGAAATCATGCCCAAACAGATTACTTTCGAGAACAAACATATCTTGGACCAAGTGACCATGGGTAAGGTGTCAGAGCGCTGGATAACCACAACGGACGGCAAGCAGATGCTGACCTGGGTTATATACCCGCCGCATTTCGACCCGAACAAGAAATACCCTACCCTGCTCTACTGCGAAGGTGGTCCGCAAAGCCCTGTCAGTCAGTTCTGGAGTTATCGTTGGAATTTCATGATGATGTCTGCCAACGACTATATCATTGTGGCTCCGAACCGGCGCGGACTACCCGGTTTTGGGAACGAATGGAACGAGGAAATTTCCGGCGACTATGGGGGACAATGTATGAAAGACTACCTGACCGCTATTGACGAAGTGAGCAAAGAGCCTTACGTAGATAGCGAGCATTTAGGTTGTGTTGGCGCCTCTTTCGGCGGATTCAGCGTCTATTGGCTGGCAGGTCATCACGACCACCGTTTCAAGGCTTTCATCGCTCATGACGGTATCTTCAACCTGGATATGCAGTACTTGGAAACCGAAGAGAAATGGTTTGTCAACTGGGACCTTGGCGGTGCATACTGGGAGAAAGACAACGCAGTTGCACAGCGCACCTATGCCAATTCGCCGCACTTGTTTGCCGACAAATGGGACACACCCATTCTGTGCATTCATGGCGAGAAAGACTTCCGTATTCTTGCCAATCAGGCAATGGCGGCTTTCGATGCAGCGAAGATGCGTGGCGTAGATGCCGAACTGCTCATCTTCCCCGATGAGAACCACTGGGTACTGAAGCCTCAGAATGGTATCCTTTGGCAACGCACATTTTACGAATGGTTAGACAAGTATCTGAAATGAGAACGCGACATCATTACATACTGCAATACGCAGACGTGGACGCCAGCAGGCATATCCGCCTGAGTGACTTGGAGAAATACCTGTTGGAGGCAGGTGGAAACAGTGCAGACCAGATGGGATTTGGCACGGATGTAGTGCTGGAAAAATACAACTGCGCCTGGGTACTGATTCACGTAACGATCCAGATGGACTACTTGCCCAAATATCTGGACGAGATGGTTATTGAGACCTGGGTGGAGGGCAATTTCCATATGTTCTCAAACCGCCACTACAACATCTATATCCGCAAGGATGGAGAGGAGTTTCTGATAGGACGTGTCGCCTCGATGTGGACGCTGCTGAACATGGAGACGCGGCAAGTGGATACCCACGGTTTTGAAGACAGCATTTGGGACCATATCGTTGACAATACCAAGCAGGAGTTCCCGCGTATCGGCAGGTTGCAGAAAGTGGAAGACCCCACCACCACGTTGATGCACACTATCCACTATTCCGACCTCGACTACAACAACCACTGCAACTCGTGCAAATACCTGCAGTTCATGCTCAATGCGGACGACAGACTCACCACAATCTATCCTATCAGGTTGGATATCAACTATGTGAAGGAGGTATATAAGGACGAGCATATCCGTGTGGATGTATTGGAAAAGAACGATGACGAGGGCAACCTGAAAAGTCTGCAATATTGTCTGCTTGCCGAGGATGGCGGAATATCCTGCACCGCCTTGCTGCAGCGGGTATAGGGAACTTCCAAAAATTGCACATAACACAAGCATAAACGCATACGACCATGTACACACGAGACGAAATATTACATCATCTGGCAGTAGAGGTTACCCGTATTCAAAAACGCGCAACACGCGCGCTGACAGAAGAGGAACTATTCAAGCACCTGCTCCACTCATCGATATCCGAAGAAATAGAGTATATTTTAGACACGCTTGCAGAGGCTCAACGTACATTGGAGCAACCCCAACCCTTCGACCCTACGGCTTGGTCGGAACGTCCCACCGTGCTGGAGTGTGATGTGGTGCGTTTCCAGAACAACAAGGACAAGTGGATTGCTTTCGTAGGACTGCGTGACGGCAGACCATACGAGATCTTCACCGGGTTGGCAGATGATGAGCAAGGAATCGCCCTGCCCAAATCAGTTACCAAAGGCAAGATTATCAGGGCAGACGCAGAAGACGGAGGGCATCGCTATGATTTCCAGTTTGTCAACTCGCGAGGTTTCAAAACCACAGTGGAAGGACTCTCCTACAAGTTTGACAAGGAATTCTGGAACTACGCCAAACTGCTATCCGGTGTGTTGCGCAACGGAATGCCAATAGAACAAGTCATTCATCTGATTTCCACCATGCAAATGGATTCCGACAGTATCAATTCCTGGGCGACAGGAGTGGCGCGTGCCCTGAAGCGCTACGTACCCGGAGCAAAAGAAGAACCGACAGACGAATAGCCTGCCGGTTTTTTTTGTTATTATTATGATATAAAGAAGTAATATTTATCCCTCGGTCATGTTATGGTCATGTTATGGTCATGTTATGGTCATGTTATGGTCATCTTATGGTCATGTTATGGTTCTTCATTCATGCTTAATCGAGCATGTTACCGGCGTTATTGGCAAGTTGAACCATCCGGTCATAATCTTGTGGTGAGAGATCCATAAAATAGAAATTGCGCGGGTCAACAGGATTGCCTTTGTAATGTACTTCGTAGTGCAAGTGGGGACCGGTAGATTTTCCGGTACTGCCTACCAATGCGATAATATCCCCTCGCTTGACTTGCGTTCCCTCCCTTACAAATGACTTGTACAAGTGGGCGTATAGTGTCTCGTAATTGAAGCCATGGTCTATTATCACGCAGTTTCCATACCCTTGTCTCCACCCAACGAAAGTGACGGTTCCGTTCCCTGTGGCATAGACATCGGTACCGGTAGGTGCAGTAAAGTCCATTCCGGAATGAAAACGCCGTGTATGATAAACAGGGTCGATACGCCATCCGTAACCGGAGGCCACACGGGTGAGGTCCTTGTTGAGCACTGGTTGTATAGCCGGCAGTTTCTCCATCTTTACTTCCGACTCCTTAGCGAGCAACAAAATCTCGTCATAAGACTTGGCTTGTACGTATAATGATTTCTCCAATTGGTCCACTTTTCGTGCCACATTTGCCGCAAGGCGCGAATCGGTAGTATTGGCGAGTGAATCATAATAGTACTCATCCAACGATCCGCGCAAACGAGAGGCCGTAGGTATGGGGTCTGCCTGCAACAATGCCCGGTACAGGTTGGCATCACGCTGTTCCAAATCGTTGAGGACCTCCTGCATACCATCTACTTGTTTGGAGAGCAGTTCATATTCTGTCAGGGTGGCTTCGTACTTTGCCTGCAGTTGTTTTTCTTTGGGTGAAGGAACAAACAGTGCAAAGAGGAAGAATGCTCCGACAGCCACGAGCAAACCAAAGATGAAAGGCCACGTGAAACGTCGCAGCCGTATGCGCCTACTGAAAGGCACGTTCCCCAATGAATTCGAGGAAGGATTAAAATGATATTTGGTAGTGTTCTTTTTTGTCACTTTCTTTTCTTTTGAGTTACATAATTCTTACCCAACAAAGATTGTACCAAATCGGGCCTGCCGAGGCGAAGAAGTTCTTTCCGGATGGCAGATTGTTCTTCCTGCTTGTACCAAAAGAAGAACATTCTTTGCTTGAGTTTGTCCTCTTTGGAGCGTGCCACAAACACGGGTTTCATGGTATACGGATTGAGTCCGGTGTAGTACATGACGGTGGAGAGCGTCATGGGTGTGGGGGTAAAGTCCTGCACCTGCTCCAGTCTGAAATTCAGGGCTTTGGTTTCCAACGCCAATTCCGCCATATCCTCCACCCTGCATCCGGGATGTGAGGAAATAAAATACGGAATGAGTTGTTGGTTGAGACCATTGTCTTTGTTTACCTTGTCAAAGAATCGTGCAAAGCGTTTGAAATGGTCAAACGAAGGCTTTCGCATCAACTCCAACACATGGGAGGACGTGTGTTCCGGAGCCACTTTCAGTCGGCCACTTACATGCTTGGTTATCACCTCTTTGCCATAAGCATCCGACATCAAATCGTACCGAATACCCGATCCAATGAACGATTTCTTTATCTGAGGTAGTGCATCAACAGAGCGGTAGATATCGAGCAGAGGTGCAAAATCCTGGTTCAGGTTAGGACAAATAGTAGGTTGCAGACAGGTGGCACGCTTGCATTTCTCGCAAAGGGCCTGATTCTTACCGTGCATACCGTACATGTTGGCAGATGGTCCGCCAAGGTCGGACAAATAGCCTTTGAAATCAGGCAGTTCCGCCACTTTTCGCACCTCATTCATAATAGACTGCTTGGAACGCGAAGCGACTTGTTTTCCCTGATGAGCTGCAATGGTACAAAAAGCGCATCCACCAAAACACCCACGATGCATGTTCACGGAGAACTTGATCATCTCGTAAGCCGGAATGGTTTTTCCTTTGTACTTAGGATGCGGCACCCGCATGTATGGCAAATCGAAAGAGCGGTCAATCTCTTGGGTAGTCATGGGTGGATTCATGGGTTCCACCACCACATAATCGTTGCCACACGGTTCTATCAATCGCTGCCCGTGCCACAGATTGGATTGTTCCTCTATTAAACGGAAATTCTCGGCATAATCACGCTTGCTTTTTTGGCAATTTTCATAGGAATGCAACATTATTCCCTCTTGTGGTTTCGCGTGGCTGATGTATGCCGTTTGCATAATGCCATGAAGCGACAGTCCCTTGGCAGCACGCTCCGCCAACTCCAGCATGGGTTTCTCGCCCATACCATACACCAAGACGTCAGCCCCGGAAGTGACCAAAACGGAGGGTAAGATTTTGTCCTGCCAATAATCATAATGACACAGACGTCGCATGGAGGCTTCAATCCCGCCAATCACAACCGGCACATCCGGGAACAACTGCTTCAGGATACGCGAATAAACGTTCGTACAATAATCGGGCCGCAACCCGAAGCGTCCATCCGGAGAATAGGCATCGTCTGAACGAAGACGCCTGTTAGCCGTATAATGGTTGACCATGGAGTCCATACTGCCAGCCGTGATGGCAAAGAACAGGCGCGGACGACCTAATTTCTTGAAATCCCGCAAATCGCCGTGCCAATCAGGCTGCGGAACAATGGCGACACGATAACCTGCCGCTTCCAGCGTTCTGCCGATGACAGCCATACCAAAGGAGGGGTGATCCACATACGCATCACCAGAGAAGAGAATGATATCCACATCGTCCCAGCCTCTGAGTTCCAACTCCTTTCGGGTGGTAGGCAAGAAATCGGTCAGTAACATGTCACTTGGCTTTTAGTCGTATCACATTGCCATCGGAAGAAGTGACAAGGCACTCACGTCCGCTGACAGGGCAGATGGTATTCACTACGCAATTACCCACTTTATGTTTCCACAAAATCGTTCCACCCGGGACAAGTTTTCTGTGCCAAATCATCTCACGTCCGGCAACAGCGTACATCATGCCGTTCTTGGTTCCGAAGATAATGACACCGTCTTTGCAGAGCATCATGGACGGGTCGTGGTCATAACCGTAACCGGCATTGATTTTCCAGATAGTAGATGGCTGGTTTGTGCGTGCATCCATAGCTTGTACCGAATCCCACATACAGCGCGAGTAGATAGTGTTACCGTCTTCGGAAATGCCGATATTCTCGCGAACGATATGTTCAGAAGTCCGGTAGATTACTTCGCCTGTTTCAGCGTTCAAACAAGTAAACACTCTGTCCGGTGCAACGATGAAGATTTTGCCGTTGCTTGCCACAGGCCAAACAGCAGCCGGTGAGAACTTGTCAGAAGCTTTGCCGTTGGACCATTTCCATGCCAGCGAACCATCGTGCAAGTTCAGTGCATAGAAGTAGCAATCCCATGCGCCGAAATACACCTTATTATTATATATACATGGGCGCGAAACGCAATATCCCTTCAGACCGTCAAATGTCCAAATCTGGGAGCCGGTACG